>NZ_FQWR01000002.1:0-289531 GCF_900129735.1 Fibrobacter sp. UWCM
TTGTAGTTGACTTTTGCCATTGTTTTACCTTTTTGGGGTTGCGCAATGAATATAGTAGCTTATGCTACCCTCTTATTAAACTCCTGCATGGTCCAGTTCTTCTCGTCTTTTTTGCCGCTTGTAGCGATATAGGCGACCGCGATAACCCGCTGGACCCGGGGGCAGAAAACTATGCAGGTTTAATCATGTCCAGCGACAGTTTCCCAATCTCTAGTTCTGCGGAAACCCCCTCCAGTGCAAGCGATTGCATAGGGGATGATTGCTTTGTGGACGTTTCCAGCAGCGCGAACGGAGATCTTTTTGAAAACTCCTCATCTTCGAGTATTCGAAATGTCGGAAATTCGTCGTCGTCAGTAAAGTCTTCAAGTTCAAGAGTCACGGCGTCCGTTTTGAACTGTGGCGACATCTGGTGCGGGTCAACGGCAACGGATGGCTTTTCGACAATCACCGCAACGGATGGAACGGTAATCGGTACAAACTGGTTTTATTATGATGACGAGGGCAATAGCGGCAATTCCTATTTTGACTGGCCTGCTACAGTTGAACTGGATGCGTCCGTCGGGTACAAATGGGAAGGCGTTGTTTTAGCCTGTAACGGGATTTGCGGTACGGCCAATCTCAAACCGGGCTACGAGTTTCCGTATGTGGGAATTGGAATTATCACACAGGACAACAGTACGGTAGATATCTCCAGTTGGGGTGGCATCTGTGTTTCTTACGAATCAGACGAACAGATAAACGTGGCTATCCACCCCGATGAAGCCGAACAGGAAAAAATGCAGTGGGACGACTACCGATTCACGGTTCCTGCGGGTTCGCATACCATAGATATTCCTTGGAGTAAGTTTTCACAGAGTGGATATGGTCCATCGTATAGCATTACGACATTGCTAACAAAAGTGCAGTCCATTGTTTTTGCGTATCAAGATTTGGGTACGGTATCTACCCATTTTAATATTGTGGGTGTCGGCAAAATGGGAACGTGCAATGATGTGAAGTCTTCAAGCAGCATGGAACCGCCGTCGTCCAGCAGCAAGGACGAACCAAAATCTTCCAGCAGCGAAACACCTGTAACATCTTCAGCGACGCCTACGCAATCATCAAGCAGCGCTGAAGCTCCGGTATCTTCTAGTAACACGGAACAGCCGCCACAGTCGTCTTCTGGCAATACGGAACCACCCCCGCCGTCATCAAGTAGCAATGATGAGCCAAAATCTTCCAGCAGCGTTGCCGCCTGGACCTGCGGCGACTCCACCATAACGCGCGGCGACCGTGAATATGCAACGGTCCTGATAAACGAACAGTGCTGGCTTAAAGAAAACCTGCAATACGAGCCGAGCTCCGGATTAACCCTTTGCTACGGTGGCGTTGCTGCAAACTGCGAAACATACGGACGACTGTATGATTACGAAGCGGCAGACCTAGCTTGCCCCACAGGCTGGCGGCTGCCGACGAAGACGGAACTTGAAGACCTGGCCGAATATTCCGGTGCCGATATGTACGATGCGGGAGCGCATTTCAAGGCAAACAGCGGCTGGACCGGCGAAAACGGCGACGACCTGCTCGAATTTACGGCACTCCCCGGCGGCAAGTGCAACGAGGAACAGACCTGTTCTAAAATCGGCACATCTGGCTACTGGTGGACATCTACCGAAAAAGTCAAGAATACGAGTCATTACGCACTTTACTTGAATGGTGACGGCAGTTCGTTTACCGCCGCGAACATCATGGACAACGACCAGTACATCTCCGTGAGATGCGTGAAGAAATAAGTTTAACAAGGAGCGACCCTATGAAATCCACAAAGAACACCCTGATGTCACTCTGGAGCCGTAAGGCGATAGAGTCCAAAATGATTGTGACGATTGCTTCCGTCGCATTCCTTCTCTCCGCTTGCGGTGAGAATACCACGACTGAAAAAATCGTCGAAGTCGCGGGCTCTGGCGTTGAAGTCGTGACCGATGTCTCGCAACTCCCACCGTGTTCTGCAACGAACGAGGGCGAACTGGTGTGGGTGAAGGGGGAAACGACCCCACGTATGTGTTCTGCTGGCTTGTGGTATGCCATTGCCGAAGGGAGCGTGGCTGCGACTTGCTCCACGGAACCCCTGCTTGATGGCAGTGGCGTGAAGATTCTTTGTGGTGGCGATTCCATTGGCGTTGTGCTCAACGGCAAGGATGGTGCGCAAGGTATCCAGGGGAAGCCGGGCGTTCAAGGCAAGCAGGGTGTTGCCGGTAAGGAAGGTGCGCCGGGTGCCGATGGTGCGCCAGGTGCCGATGGCAAAGATGGCATCGACGGTGTAAACGGAAGAGACGGTGCCGATGGCAGAGATGGCGTTGACGGTGAAAACGGAAGAGACGGTAAGGATGGCAATGATGGTGCGCCGGGCGCAGGCTGCTCGATGGAGACGATTGACGAACTGTCCGTGCGCGTAACCTGTGGCACGGAATCGACAGTCCTTTATGTCGGCGAATTGCCCGATACCACTGGGCAGGGCGAGGTTGTGCTCGACTCCGAGAAGATTGCGATTTCGCTGGATGAAGTTTCCGGCGTGACGCAGAAAGGGCCGTTTCTGATGGGTTCCAAGGTGCTTGTGCGCGAGATGGAAGATGGTCGCACGCTTACTCAGACCGGTAATTCATTTAATGGCAAGATTCTGAACGACAAGGGTGAATTCAAGATAAACGCCCGCATGCTCGTGAGCCAATACGTGATGCTCGAAGCGTCGGGCTACTACCGCAACGAAGTGACGGGCGAAAACTCGAATTCCGAACTGACCCTGTTTGCGATTACCGACGTGAATGACCGCAATATAGTGAACGTGAACCTGCTCACGCACCTGGAATACGAGCGCGTGGTTTACCTGGTGACGCAGAAGAAAATGAAGGTCCGTGCGGCCAAGAAACAGGCGCAGAAGGAAGTGTTTGGCTTGCTTGGCATTGATGCGACGGACTTCAGTAACTCCGAAGACTTGAATATTGCAGGGGCAAGCGACGAAGATGGAGCTTTGCTTGCGTTCTCCCTGATGTTCCAGGGCGACCGCTCCGTGGCGGACCTTACTGCTCTCTTGCAGACGGTGGCGAACGACATGGAAAAGGACGGGACATGGGACGACGAAAATACCCGCATGAAGATTGCGGAGTGGGCTGCCGATGCCGACAGCGCCGGACGACTCGCTACAATCCGTAACAATGTGAAAGGCTGGGGGCTTTCTAGCACTGTGCCGAACTTTGAACAGTACGTGCGTAGTTTCTGGTATGCGGAATACGGCCTTGGCAGCTGTACAACCGATAGCGTAGGCGTAGTGAAGGCTGCAACGGCAGGCAAACAGCAGTATTCGAGTACTCGCTATGTTTGCCGCAACAATGGTCGCTGGGAAGTGTCGGGCGACTTCGAGAAGGACACCTACGGCTGGAAAGACTCGACCGACGGTGCACTCAAGAATGGCTCTGTGACAGGAACAAAGTATGTATTCGACTCCACGGGTTCGTACAATGGCAGCATGGGTTGGCGAATTGCGAATGACGTGGAACAACTGTATGGTGGCTGCCGCAAGGCTGTTTATGGTGAAATTCGTCGCGATACGCGAAACGGCGGTTTCTTCCAGTGTCAGGAAACGAGCCACAGGTGGGAACTGGTGAACAACAACCTGCTTATCGATACCCAGCAATGGACCGAAGGCGAGGACGGCTATGCCAAATGGGGAGACTCCATCGGCGTTGTGACATACGGAAACAAGATTTGCTACGTGTATGATACAAGTGCCGCTTACAATGGCTGGCGTAAAGGCAACGACAACGATTGCACCTTGGGCCTTATGGGGTGCACGGCAGGCAGGGCTGGGCGCATGAACGAGGCTACGGATGGCAACTTCTACAACTGTGCGAATAACATCTGGACCAAGGTTTCGGACCGTGTGCAATACAATACCACCGGCTGGGCCTGCCTTGACAGCAACGCGGGCGAAATGAAACTAGGCCTTTACAATACGAATGTTTACTTTGTGTGCGACGGAAATGCCTGGCGCGAAGCGAAAAACGATGAGGAACTTTCTTGCAGGAACGATGGCCTGTGTGTCGCATGTACCGAGAATAGCCAGGGTGTGTTCTGGAAGCATGGCGGAAATCAGCTTGTTTGCGATGCAAAGACATGGCGCACGCCGAACTGTGCGGAAATTGCGACGGAAAGCCTGTGCACGGCAAACGACAGTGCCGTGGTATGGGAATGTGAAGACTTGGGCAACTTCAAGATAGACTACATCTGCTCGCAGGACCCTGACCAAAACAATAAACTTGTATGGCATCCTGTGCGGCATCCGTTTGAATATACTCTTGCCGATTGGAACAAGAAAAAGGCTGAATACTACACGGCAGAGAAACATCCGAACGCCACTTACGGAGCCGATTTTACGGACTCGCGTGATGGCAATGTTTACAAGACCGTTGTTATAAACGGCTTTAGGATGTTTGCGGAAAATCTTCGTTATGTGGACAGTAGCGCAAACGTGACCTTGAAGGGACAAACGATATGCTATGACAATAAGTCAAGAAATTGTGGCATCGGTGGAGCCTTGTATATGTGGGCCGCTGCACATGACTTGGACAAGAAGTGGAATAATGCCGAAGCAAGTAGCTTGATAGGTCTTCAGCATCAAGGAATTTGCCCAGAGGGTTGGCATGTCCCGAGTAGTATGGAATTTGTACTTACCATATCGGACGCAAAAGCAAGCCAAATGAGGGGATTTAGCGTGTTTGGTGAAGCGACTGATGCAAACGGATTCTCGGCGATGCCAGGAACAACCACCCGTCAAGTTGAATTGTATTATGGTTATAGAGATGCTCGCTTTTGGACGATTGATGGCCCTTGGTGGACTATACAAGCAGAAAAGAGTGCCAGAAGGGGGCGTTATGATTTCAACAACCATACAGCTCCAAGTTCTATTCGTTGCTTTGAAAATTATGCAGGGGCGCAGCCTATAGACTTGTATGAAAACGATAGTCGCTTAAATCAATGGAAGTCGTTGTATTATTCAAGTGAAACTAATCCAGATGCGGCCTATGCGGACGACCTTGTGGATGAACGTGATGGAAATGTATATAAGACTGTGGTGATTGACGGAAAACGCTGGATGGCAGAAAACCTGCGATATGCGGATACCCTCTCGACACCCAACTTAAAGGGGAAAATGAATGTTGTTAAGCCGTTCGTTAATGGTGTCGCTTATACTTGGCTGGCAGCGATGAATCTGGCTGAAATGGACCATAATCCGTCTAGTACCCAAGGAATTTGCCCGAGCGGTTGGCATATCCCTGACACCACCGAATGGCGTGCATTGGAAAACTTCGTGGGAACAGCAGGATCGCTACAGATGAAACATGTGCCGGTATGGAAAGATGCAACGGACAGGGTAGGCTTTTCGGCGTTCACATTGTATTTTGATTATGATGGTTTCTACTATTCCCGCGAAACATATTTCTGGCTTTCAACGGCTCATGACAAATACGACGATGGATATTATGCCGAAATAGGCGTTGATGAGATCAATGTAAGAAATAGTTCTGTTAGAGATCTTCGGTACATCCGTTGCGTCGAAGACACCTCCACAGAACCCTAACCAAAGGAGCAAAACATGACACCGCTATTCGTCATTCTCGTTGCTGTGGCATGGGTCGGCATTCTCGTTCTTCTTGTTTACGGGAAGGACGGTGTCTCCATGGATTTCAAGCTGCTTTCGGATATCTGCCACGACGACTTCGACGGAAGGCTTGAAAGTGCCCGCAAGCGGAATGACGAGTTCGTGCAGATTATGCGCGATGCCGATGCGAAAGTTCCAAAGGAACGGAACTTCTTCGGTTGGCGATTCTCCAAGGGAGGGCAGTCGCCTACGGATACGCTCCTTTCGGAAGCCCGCGAAAACCTGAAGAACTCGTTCGACCTTCGAGGTCAGGAAAACCAGTCCGTTTTCTCGATGACGGCGGTTTTCTTGGGCATGGTGTCGGCATTTATCTACCTCGCAAAGCAACTGATGTATATGGATTGCATTGGGTTCTTTGTGCTGTTCCTTTCGGTTGCGTTACCTGCGCTGTTCTGCATTGTCGTATCTGCGACCTTCTTGCTGGAATCGTTCAAGCTTACATACAAGATTCCCGATTCCGCCGATGACGGCGTAAGGTTTCTGTTGCAGGGCAAGGATGCCGATGGTCGAAAAATTCCCGATTCCGAAAGCCATGACCTTGCGTCCGAAATCAAATACAGGCTCATTGCCGAAAGTGCCGCTCGCTCGCTTGTCAACAGTGACTCAAATAAACTAAAATCACATTGCTGGGCCGCTTCACGCAAGTACATGAAAGTCGGCGGCATTTTCCTGCTCGCCATGCTCATAACCGCAGGGGCGTTTAAAATAAACGTTTCCCCTTCTGGCGAAATGCTCCGGCAAATTTTCGGCTGGTGCTAGCCCGATTTTACTCTTCCGCAACTTTCCATTCGCCGAGGGTGCGCCTTTCGGCGTCAAAGCTCACGCCAATCTTGAAGAGCCTTTTCGGCATTCCGTCCAAGGCTTGGTTTGCGGTATAGGGGATTAAATATCCTTTATCATCAATCTGTTTCAATGCGTCGTCTGCGGTGCCGTTCTTGTTTAATTTGAACTCGAACATATAGACCGCATCGGCAGTCTCGACAACGGCGTCGCTGCGGCCCTTAGAGAACTTCCGGCGCGAATTTACGCTGGAATAACGTCCGCAGAACCCTAATCTACGTTGTCACTCCGTAGTGCACGGCTTTCTTTTTCTGCCTGAATCTTCTGCGATTCCTTCAGCACTTCGTCCAACGTGAAATCTTCTTGCGTAAAGAAGAACGTATTCTTGCCAAGGTCCTTGAGTGAAGCCCCGAAGTGGTAGGCCGTATCGTCGATGAAAAGGAATCGGTCGTGCATTCCGTAACTTGGCAAAACTTGCATCGGACTGTCAGGATATTGTTCGTTGTAAGTGGCTAGGTCCATTTCAAGGACTTTGCTTTTGTCGTAGGTGTAGATTGTCACGGAAACGCCCTTTTCACGCTTGAGCATCATGGTCAACGTTTTTTCGGTCACGTACCTGTCGACAAGGACGATTCTTTTCTTTGCCTGACGAATCAGGTTACAGACAAATACATAGGCATCGAACTCCTGGTTGTTGTAGAAAAGGCCCTTGGACTTGAGCTCGCCACGGTCCATTGCCTCGAAAAGTTCGTCAAATTTACGGTCATGGTCAAGCAGATGCTCGTCATGACCAGTCAAGCGGCTGTCCTGTTCCAAATCCTTCGCTTCCACGTTTGAAAGCCGGTTGATAAGACCGCCGTTACCCATCATAAGGTGACGCAATTGCACGAAAGCCCGCATGATGGCGATATTGACCTTGATTGCAGACTCGCTTTTTAGAACCGAAGACAGCATCGCCACCCCTTGTTCGGTGAAGGCTAAAGAGCGGTATTTTGTGTGTTTTCCTTTTAAATTTTGCCCCTTTTTTTCTAAGGACGCATTTTGCGACCTTAGAAATTGCGATTCCTCTAAAGAGAGTTGTATGCAAAAATCTTCAGGAAAACGCTCAATATTGCGCTTTACCTGCTCATTTATACGCTTCGTTTCCACCCCGTAAAGCGTCGCCAAATCACGGTCAAGCAGAACCTGCTTGCCCCGAATGACCTGAATCATCTTTCCAACTCCCGACTCCACAAGCGGGTTAGGTGCGAAATCATCCGTTTTTTCTCTGTTTTTGCCCATATTTCCTCGTTTAAACAAAAAAAAGACCGCACCCATATAATCCTCAAATACGAGAATTGATGATTATATGAATACGGTCGTTGGCAGGTCTTGCCCGCCCACTATGTTTGCAGGGTAGAATATACAAAAAAGATGTGCAAGAAGACAAGGGGTAGACGTGGGGGAGAATTGATTGAGCGAATAATGAGTTTTCGTGCGGCAGATAATTCAGCAATCATTGCTTGCTAAATTTAAAAACGAGATTGCAAAGATTCAGCAGGCGCGGCTTTACGCTCTAGGCGTTCGCCTAATGTTTTTCTATATTTTCGCCTAATGAAATTACCTGTCGTATGCATTATCGGGCGCCCGAACGTGGGCAAGTCCTCGCTTTTCAACCGCATCCTGGGGCGGCGTGCCGCTGTCGTTTCTGACCGTGACGGCGTTACCCGCGATAGGCATTACCAGACGGCGAACTACAAGGGCCACGAGTTCACGGTGGTCGATACGGGCGGATTCTTGCCCGACGATTCCATCGACGTGCTGGCCGATAGTGTCCGTGCGCAGATTTTCAATGCGGTCGAGGAATCCGACCTCGTGCTCTTTATGGTCGATGTCCGCGTGGGCATTACCAAGCTCGACCAGCAGTTTGCGCGCCTTATCCGCAAGCTCGACAAGAAGGTGATCCTTGTGGCGAACAAGAGCGAGCAGCAGGGCGACCGCCAGGAATGCTACGAGTTCCTCAAGCTCGGTTTTGGTCAGCCCCGCACCATCAGTGCGCTTACGGGCTATGCCTGCCTCTCGCTCCTGGACGAGGTTGTCTCGATTCTCCCGACGCCGGTGCGTGGCGAACGCAAGGAAGAACGCCCCATCCGTTTCGCGATTCTCGGCCGCCCGAACGCAGGCAAGAGCACGCTGTTGAATCGCCTGCTGAACGAAGACCGCGCGGTGGTCTCCGACATTCCGGGTACGACCCGCGATTCCATCGACTGCGACTTCATTGTCGATGGCCAGAAGTTCGTGGTGACCGATACGGCGGGCCTCCGCAAGAAGGCGAAGGTCGAGGACGAAGTCGAAATCTTTAGCAACATGCGCACGCTCGAAAGCATCCGCCGCTCCGACCTCTCGGTACTGATGGTCGATTGCACCCGCGGGCTCGAGGTGCAGGATTTCCGCATCATTACCGAAATCCGCAAGGCGGGCAAGGGCCTGGTGCTCGTGCTCAACAAGTGGGATATCTACCCGGACAAGACGGAAAAGTCCTTCGACCGCATGGTGAAGGAAATGCTAGAACGCGAGCCGATGCTCGAGTACGTGCCGATTATCTCTGCAAGCGCCAAGGAAGGCCAGCGCGTGAACCGCATCGTACAGGCTATCCAGACTGTGTATGCGAACTGCCGCCGTGTGCTGGGCCGTGACCGCGTCGCCGAAAGTTTTGCGAACTTCTTGCAAGAGAAGGCGCCCCCGAGCCACAACGCCCGCGTGGTGTCGCTTACCCGTGCCTGCCAGGTGATGGTGGAGCCGCCCGTCATCGCTATCGAGACGCGCACGCCCGAACTGGTAGACGAATCGTACAAGCGCTACTTGCTCAAGAAGTTTTACGAGGAATTCCAGCTGCAGGGTGCGCCCCTGCGCCTGAATTTCGACCAGAAGTTAACCCTCAGAAAGGATGAAGAACTTGAACAGTTTACTGAGTCTTCCAATAGCGTACTTGCTGGGGTCGATCCCCAGCGCGATATGGGTAGCAAAGCTCGCAAAGGGAAAGTCGTTCGACATTAGGGACTACGGCTCCAAGAACGCGGGCCTTACCAACACGTTCCGAGTGCTCGGCTGGAAACCGGCGCTCCCCGTGGTGTTCATGGACTTGCTCAAGGGCTTCTTTGGCCCGTGGATTGCCATGCGCATGTGCGAATCCCAGGTCGCTGCCGGTGGTGCGGACTATTCCCACTGGGTTCCGCTTGTCGCGGGTATCCTCGTGATTCTCGGGCACAGTTTCACCTGCTTCGCGGGTTTCCGCGGTGGCAAGGGCGTGCTTGCGGCGCTCGGCGTGTTCCTCGCGCTCTGTCCGATTACCGCTCTCTCGGCTTTTGGCGTGTGGATAGTCCTCACGGCTTCGACAAAGTACGTTTCGGTGGGTAGCATCGGTGCGTGCGTCGCGCTCGGCGTTTTTGCCGTGATGGGGTACCTCAAGTTGCCCTTCCCGCCCGACGATATCAACCTCGGGCTCATGATTACCTGCCTTCTGGTGGCGGTTTTCGTGATTGTGAAGCACAAATCGAACATCAGGCGCCTTTTGAACGGCACCGAGAACGGTTTTGGCAGCAAGCGCAAGAAAGCGAAGGCATAAATATTGTAGATTGTTATAAGAATGATTGTCAGTGTCATTCTGAGCGCAGCGAAGCGGAGTCGAAGAATCTAAAAAGACCCATTCGACTTCGCCACGAAGTGGCTTCGCTCAGGGTGACACGCAAGAGATTAGGAAAGATAATATGAAGGTTACAGTTTTAGGTACTGGTGGTTGGGGCCTGACTCTCGGTCAGGTGGTCTATGAAAATAAGTGCGAAGTTTCGTTCTGGACAAACTCGCAGGCCGAAGTTGACCTGCTTTCGACGGAACATCAGTACAAGGACAAACTCCCCGGCGTAATCTTCCCGGCGGATTTCAAGTACACGACCGACATGAATGCCGCTCTCGACGGCTGTGACATGGTGCTCATCGTGGTGCCGAGCCAGTTTATGGGCGGTGTCGCGAAGAATCTGGGCAAGTGGACTCCGGCGAAGGGCAAGGAACCCATCGTCGTCTGTGCCACCAAGGGCATTCTCGAAGGCACGAACCAGCTGATGAGCGAAGTGCTGCTCTCGAACGTGCCGTGGCTTACCGAAAACAAGATGGTCGCCTTCAGCGGGCCTTCGCATGCCGAAGAGGTTAGCCGCCATATCCTTACCGCGATTGTGGCCGCCTGCGTGAACGAGGAATCCGCGAAACTCGTGCAGAAGGTGATGAGCTGCTCTTACCTGCGCGTTTACAGTTCTACCGACATCGTGGGCGTGGAACTCTGCGGTTCTGTGAAGAACGTGATTGCGATTGCCTCCGGCGTGCTCTACGGGCTCGAGGCGAGCGGCAAGTACAAGATTGGCGACAACACGCGTGCAGCCCTCCTTACCCGCGGCCAGGCCGAAATGTGCCGCCTGGGCAAGGCTCTCGGTGCAAAGTCCGAAACGTTTGCGGGCCTTGCCGGCATGGGCGACCTTATCGTGACCTGCCTCTCGCAGCACAGCCGCAACCGCTACGTGGGTGAACACATCGGGCGTGGCGAAACCATCGAGCAGGTTCTCGCCGGCATGAAGATGGTGGCCGAAGGCGTGCCCACCTGCAAGAGCACCAAGGCGCTTGCCGACAAGCTCGGTGTCGAGATGCCTATCGTGAACTCCGTGCATGCGCTCCTCTTCGAAGGCAAGAAGGTCGACGATGTCATCAAGGACATGTGGGGCCGCGAGCTCAAGGAAGAAGTCTGGGGCTAAACCCCTAGAAACGGATTGATGCGCCGAAGTGGGCGGCAAACCCGCTTCTGAATATTCCGCCGGATTCAAGTCCGGCGTTTTTGTTTTTTGCGGGCGTGGTTCCTTCCGGCGGTACCGTGCTGGCGCTTTTCGGAGGTTCTGTGCGCTCGGTATAATCGGACTTGAACGGGACGATTTGCGTCGCGCTGGCGAAAAGCGAAAGATTGCGGAGAATTCCCTGGGGTTCGCGCTCCAGCGTAATCCCGAGCCCGGCGACGAGCCCGTAGCTCTCGAGCATCCACGACATGGAATCATTTTGCGCGCTGTATCCTATGAACGATGTCGTTGAAGATGTCCTGTTGACTTCGATTTCGTCGTAGGTGTAGTATCCGTGCAAGTCGATGCGCGGGAAAACCTTCGTGTGCGTCGTGATGTTGAATTGCGGGTTAAAGTGCCCTCCCAGCGTAACTGCGGAAAGGTCGACGTCCGCATCCACCAGGAAGTTCTTCTGCAAGAACGAGAACGAAAGCGTCTGCATGATGGACACGGGAAGCAGGCGGTTCGGGGCGAACGTTTCGAAGAACCGTTTCTTGTTCTGCTCCATGTGGATATCGGCTTTGATGCCGCGTGCATCGAGCCCGAAGGTCTCCTTTTCCCACTGGACACTGCCGTAATGCAGGCTTACATCTAGCGGGACGAACATGAAACGCTTGGTGCTGTTGTCGCGCCAGGTGTTCCCGAAAATGTTCACGTCGGCAGAAGCTCCCGCATAGTAGAAATCGAGTTTGCTCGTTTCGAAATGGTGCGCGTATTGGGCGTTCCAGAGCCAGATGCGCGAGGAATCCTTGATAAAGTATTCCCGCTTTGCGTTGTACGGAGTCGTGCCGATGTGCTGCAGGCCTGCGGCAAGTTCGTTGCCTGCAAACCTTGCTCCGGCAGTAAATCCCTTGCGCAGGTATTGCGAATTCCAGTCGCCTTCGATCAGGTGGACCTCGTCGTTTTCGTTTTCGGATTCCCAGCGGATGGTCGCAAGGTCTGGAGCACCGCGCTCGACAAGTGCTGCCGCGTACAGCGAAGAATCCGCAGTGTGTATGGTGACGCTTGATTTTAGCGCCGGCAGGCTGCTTGCCGCTACGGAGAAAGTAATGTTCCGGAAGTTGGCCTGGATGCCCGCTGAACCGATTGTGCGGTTGCTGCTTAAAGAAAGTTCCCAGCCGTCTTTCCAGAGCCCGTCTATGCGGTAATGCGTGAACGAGGCGAAAACGGAATACTTGTCGGCATGCGCCGTGTCCGCGACATTGCAGAAAGTACCGCTCAGTTCTTTGGTATCGGCATCCAGCAAAAAAAGCCCGCCACAATGGGCGAGGCCTTTTGTATCACCATACGCCAATGGCGTTGCAAGGAGACTTGTCAAGCCTATGGCGCATAGCGATTTAAAGAAAGCATTCACTGCTGATTAATCGATGGCGAATTCGTTTTCTTGTTCGTCCCAGTATTCTTCATCTTCGTAGTATTCATCGAAGTCGTCGTCGATGGCGCCCTTGATGAATTCATCCCAGAAGGAGTCTACGGTCATGTCGGGGAAGATGCCGCCGAACGTGACATCGGGGAAGATGATAATCTTGCGGAGGTCTTCGAAGGTGTACTTCTCGATTTCGGAATCGACCATCTTGCCGTTGAGGAGGCCCTGGATAGTTTCGGTCTTGTTGCCGTCCTTGTCGGTAAAGTACCCGAAGTTGGGGACCTCGTTCTCGTAGAAGGCGACGGCGTACTTGATGGTGCCCTTGTCGTCCTTGCACATTCCTGCGGGGAGCGTCACATCGGGAATCTTCCATTCGGTTTTTGTTATTGGCTCGTCGCTATTAATCATGGTCCAGGGGTCGCCTTCCACGTAGCTGTTGACGACGAACTTGATCTTGCAACCGTCAGCATGGTAAGTGATTTCTGCCTTGATGCGCTCAGGTTCGTAGACATCCATGAAGATTGTTCCCGAGGTCTCGTCGTCTTCCCACCCGCTGACTTGGTTGCTTTCTATGTCGGGATTGAACTTGTAGTATTCCTGAGCCACGTAACCCTGCATGTACCTCTGGGCATAGGCTTCGTATTCCAAATTTTCGGACCAGTAGAAACCGCCGTCCGGGTTCACCCATTCGGACTTGTCGTTCACCACGTGGTACGGCAAGAACTTCTGGATGCCGTCGGTATTCTCGAACCACTTGTAAGGCACGAACTTGATGGTCTTGTCTTTGCCGTAGTGAATGTCGAAGCCGGTACGGAGCTGGGTCTTGATGGTGCTCAGGGAATCAATGATTTTCTGGGCGTCGGCGGTGCTCAGGTCGGCTTCTTCGCCGTCACCCACAATGTAGAGGTCGTTCTCCTGGGTTTTGAGGCCGTTCTTTGCTTCTTCGAGCCCGTACTGCAGGCCGAACTGCACGTAGCTAATCGCGCTGTCGATCATGTTCGGGATGTTCTTGTATTCTTTTTTCCAGGAATCATGGATGCTTGTAAACTTGCTGTCTTTCCCGATAAACTTGAACAGACGCTCGAAACCGTGGTTGTCGTAGTAGTTTACCTTGGCGCCTAATTCCATAAGGGAATCAATCCAGTCGTATTTGCCGTTCTCGTCGATGTTGAGGTTAATGCTGGCAACTGCAGTGAGTGTTGCCTTGGCGGCGTACAGTGCGGCTAGTACCGGTGCGAATTCACCGCGGTCGAGTTCAACGTTGCGTTCGTCGATGTTGTAGGTGCAGGTGAACGCGTCGTCGTTCGCGATGTTCGTCATGTAGCTGATGGCGGAATCCAGCGACGGGATGGCGGTTGCGATGGCGGCTTGCACGTCGCTCACCAAAATGCCGCGGAGTTCGTCGGTGGAATGGAAGGCGAGGTTGAAGGAAACCTCGGAAGAACCCATCATGTTGCGCGAGAAGAGCGATGCACCGGGCTTACCCGTGCGGGCGAGCAGCGTATCGACCAGGTTGTTGATTTTCTTGTTGTTCGCAATATCCGAGATGATGGATGCCGTGTAGGCGAGCTGCGCTTCGCAGTTGCCGGGATATTTTTTGAGGATTGCCTCGACGGAGGACTTTGTTGCGGCGCTCATTTCTTGAGCCTTGTTCAGGTCGCCATCCCCGAAGGTGGAATAGACATCGGTGAGGTCGCTCTTGATTTTCTCAATTGTCGCCTTGTCCGCTTCGTCCGTAATTTCTTGGCAGCCGGCGGTGACTTCGACCTTGGTTTCGATGGGGTCGCTGGATATGTCCTTGCTTTCGGGACTGCTGCTAGAGTCGTCGCCGCATCCGGCGAGAATTGATAGGCAGCCAAGTGTAAGGATTGAGAGTAATTTGACTTTGTTCATAAAAAAGATTCTCCTTGTTTCCATGAAAATATAAAAAAAGAATTGAATGTGCCACTAATTTTTTATGTGACGTAAAAAAAATTGCCGATTGACGGCGCGTTCAAGGCGATAAAAAGGTTACTTACGGATTTTTAGGAGCACGATTGCTCCCTGGGCTGCCTGGAATAGCAGTGGCAGGTAACTGAGCAGGGTGGATGCAAGTACTACGTCGGCAGGGATTCCGAGAAGCCCCGTGTAAAGGCTGACCTGCACGTTCTCGCGGATACCGATTCCGTTTATGGATATCGGGAGCATGGTAAATGTAACCATGATGGTGGTGAATACCGTTATGACGGCGATATCGACATCAATTCCTACGGCACGGAAGTAGGCGTAGTGGATAATGATGGTCACAATCTGCAACCATACGGAATCCAGTCCCGATAACCAGAACGCCTTCGGGTGGCTCCGGTAGATGGCGAAAGCCTGTTGCAACTTCAGCAGGAACGGAACTTTTTGAACAAGTTTGTCTGGAATTTTGATTTTATCCAGAAACAGGCTCCCGACAATGATAACCAGGGCTAATATGGCAACTGCGCTTACGGTGATGGTGTAATGGGCTGGAACCTGGTAGCGAATCAAGACGAACGGGATTGCGATGAAAAAACTGAGGAACATCGCGATCAGCCCCATGACACGGGATATCGCAATTGCCGCAACGGAGTTCGCCGTGTTCCCGAATTTGCGCCCGAATGCGACCGTCTTGACGGCGTCGCCACCGAACCCGCTGGGGAGCAGGTTGTTGAAAAAGTAACCTAGCGCAATGTAGGCGTAAAAAGTGCGAAATTTGACTTTTTTCCCGTCCTCGAGCAATAAACCGCGCCAGCGGTTTGCCTGGATAGCCATGAGAACGACGGTTAAAAACAAAATAAAGAGCAACCAGGGGAGTGCCGACGGCTTCCAGTTCGAAATTGCGTCAAAAAACGGGATTTTGTTCAGGATATATGCCAATCCCCCGACGGTAACGATGACTTTTATCGCCGTAAAAAGCATTTTTGTCATTTTTTTTCGATTGTCGGGTTGCATAAGCCTAATATAAAATATTATATTCAGTTGTAGGACCTTCCCATGAAGGGAAAGGAGGAAATAATGAAAAAATGGATTATGGTTCCTGCCGTGGCTTCGATGGCGATGGTTGGAATGTTCGGATGTTCGTCGGATTCGACGGACTCTAAATCTCCGGTTGCAATAGAGGGCGTGGAAGGGGCGTCCGGCGAGATTGCTCTTGTGAGTGCTTCGGATGCGAAGGCTCACATGGCTATGTTCAGGCGTTCTGTTGTGGATTCCTGGCAGTTTGAATCAGCTGAATCCGATAGCGCTTCTACGGGAGTCGATTCTGTTCTCCAGAACACGAACTTCGCAGTTGATGCTGATGTGACGGTCGAAGACGATTCTGTCTATACGGTTGCTTCTGCCGGTGTCGACGGCAAGGGCTTTGCCTGGATGGTCCAGGTTGAAAACGGTGCCGTCGTTTATTCCTGGCGCGAAAATGCCGAAAGCGAATGGCAGAAGTTCAAGACCGAAAAGCGCATTGAAAAACTCGAAAAGAACAATATCCGCGTCGAACTTGCGGGTAAGGTCGTTGTCATTTTTGTGAACGGCAAAATCGAAGGCGCCTTCCGCAACGAAAAGTTCGGCTCCTTCACGATGGAAGGCTTGTTCACGGTTGGTTTCGACAAATTCGATATGGGGAAGTGCCATTGCCATAACGGCCATGTGGAACAGGTCGATGTGGAAACGGTCAACGAGATTGAGGATACCCCGATTGATTCTATCGAAGTGGTTGAACCGGTTGAAACGCCTATCGATACTATCGCCGGCGGGAGCGACCCTGTTCCCGAGACGGTCTGGATTGCCGAATGGGACTTCAATGATGCCGAGAATGTCGGCCTCGACGTGACTGGTAACGGCCACAACGCGACCATCGGTGAAGGTTCGGTGGCTTCCACAGATGGAATTGCCGCTTTTGACGGCAAGTCTGGCTTTACCGTGGCCTTGGCCGACGATATCAAGATTAACGAGTTTGTTGTCGAGGCTCGCGTGAAGCCGACTCAGTTCGGTACCATGCAGAACATCATTGTGGCCGAGCCCCCCGGACGTGGTGTGGATGGCTGGCAGCTTCGCATTGACGAGGGTGTGCTGACGGTTCACCTGCGTGATGACGATCTCAACGGTGACGACTGGAATATCTTCCCGGGCAAGCGTATGACTCTTGGCGAATGGAATGTCATTCGTATGGAACGCAGTGCCGATAGTGTCAAGCTTTTCCAGAATGGCGAACTTACCGTTGCTGCCGCCTATACGGGTAATCTGACTCAGATGCGCTACGACTGGAGCATCGGTTTCGATGGTATGCAGCAGGCTTTCCACAACCGCTACTTCATCGGCGAAATGGACTATGTCCGCTTTGGAGCCTTTAACGGCTTTAGCGCAGGCGTGTTGCCGGTGAAGTCCAAGAGGCTTCTTGTGGCTTGGGAATTCAATGAACCTACGTTTATTGGCCTTGACCGCATGGCAAACAACTCTACGCACGATTTGGTGGGTAGCCCGAAGGTTGCCGATACGACGGTTGCGCTTGATGGCAGGTCTGGCTTGGAAGTTGGCCTCTCGAAGGTGTTCCAGCGCAATACGTTTGCGATTGAAACCCGCGTAAAGCCGACCCAGTTTGGTGAAATGCAGAATATCATTGTTGCCGAGCCTCCTGGACGCTATGGCGATGGCTGGATTGTCCGCCTCGACAATGGCGTGCTGACGGTGCATTTCCGCGACGAGGATACTGACGGCATTACCTGGAATATTCTCAAGGGCGAAAAGCTTGCTCTGGATGAATGGACCGACATTCGCGTGGAACGTGGTGCCGAATCCATCAAGGTGTTCCAGAATGGCGAACTGACGGCTGAAGCTGAGACGACGGGTGATATCTCGCAGCTCGGTTACGACATCGGTATCGGTTTCGATGCCATGAGGCAGGCCAAGCACGACCGCTTCTTTGAGGGTGAAATCGACTTCATCCGCTACTACGGGCTGTAATACCTTGTTAGACGTTTATTCTATATTTGAAGGGACCTGTTGGTCCCTTTCTTTTTTGGATAGTTATGAGCATAGATGTCGGCATAATCAATTATAATGGCGGTGAGGAACTTACTGCCTGTGTCAAGAGTCTGCTTGCGCAAACCGAACCGGTGCGCGTTTTCGTGTTTGACAATGCTTCTGCCGACAATTCTGTTCAACTCCTGAGGGAACAGGAACTTGAATGCAAGATTATCGAGAGTAAAAAGAACCTGGGGTATGCAGGCGCCTGCAACGGACTTTTGGACAACATGGATTCTGAAATCCAGGTGCTTTGCAATATGGACCTGGAATTCGACCCGGCTTGGGCAAAAAACTTGCTTGCGTGTTTTGAACGCCACCCGGAAGCGGGCTCGGTCGCAAGCCTCGTGATGGAAAAGAGCGGGGTAGTGAATGCGGTCGGCGTGCAGTTCGGCGCGGACCTTTTCGCAAAAAACGAAGCAAGCGGGTTGAATATTTCCGAAGCCGATGTGCGCGAGAAGGAAGTTTTTGGCTGCTACGGCGCAGTGATGAGTTTCCGTAAGGCGGCTGCCGGGGCTGCCGGCAAGATGGACGCAAGCTTCTTCCTGTTCTTTGAGGAAACGGAATGGTATTTCCGCCATAACCTCGCGGGGTTCAAGACGGTATTCTGCCCGGAGGCGAAGGTCTATCATGAACGCTCGATGACGACAGTGCGCTATTCCCCGCGCAAGTTGTTCTATTCCGAGAGGAACCGCTTGCGTACTGCGATTCGCTTGCTGCCATTTGCAGATATTGTGAAGTTGCCGTTCCGCGGGTTCGTGCGTTACCTGAACATGGCGAAGGGCGGCGTTCCCGGGCAATCGGGTGACGGGAAAAAACTCTCGAAGGTTGCCATTTGCGGGGCGCTACTAAAGGCTTGGTTGCAGGCATTGGCAATGCTCCCGCAGGAACTTTGTATTCGCAGGAAATACCGCAAACAGTTCGGCGATGTCGGCGCGAAGGTGCGTGCTATTCTTGAGATGTACCCGATTCGGCCCTGAAGTGGTCGTACATCTTCTTGAGCGTCGTGCGGATGTCGGTGCCTTTCCAATACTTTTTCACGCGGGAGTTGTCTGCGCAGAGGTATGGTGTTTCTACCGGACGAACCTTCTCGGGATCCACGACGATATCAATCTGCACCGGTGTGAGCTTCAATATCACGTTTTTGAGCAGGTCCTCGATTTTATTCGCGATGCCGGAACCCACGTTGTAGATGTCGAACTCGTTCTCGTTCTCGAGCAGCATGCGGTAGACATGCACGACGTCTTCCACATCAGAGAAATCGCGCCAAGCGCTCAGGTTGCCCACGAGAATCTTGCCGGGCTTGCCCGACTTGTCGATTGCGGCGACCTGCTTCACGAAACTCGGGAGCGCAAACGTAGTTGTCTGCCCGACTCCAGTGTGGTTGAACGAGCGCGTGCACACTATTTTTATCCCGTATTTCTTGCGGTAGAGCTGCGCGAAATTTTCCTGTGCAATCTTCGAGATGCCGTAGGGGTTGCTCGCTTCGAGCGGGTCCGTTTCCTTGAGCGGGGATCTGCCTTCGGGAATGGCGTATTCCTCGGCGCTCCCGATTAAAAGAGTCTTTGCCTGCGGAGCATGCTTGCGGATTGCTTCCAGCAGGTTGAGCGTTCCGTTCACGTTCACGTTGATGGTATCGGCGGGGCTTTTCCACGAGGCTCCCACCGAACTTATGGCGGCGAGATTCACGACGGCGTCGGGCTTGGCGCTTTCAATAAGCGCTTCCACCTGGCCTGCGTTCTGCAGGTTCACTTCGGGAAGGTCCACCTTCACGGTGGAATGTCCTGCGGATTCAAGTTCGCGGGCTAAGTACCTGCCGACGAATCCCGATGCCCCGACGATGACGACCTTCATCAAATCTTTCCTTCGGCAAGGAGCTTGATGTCGCTATCCACCATGCGCTTGACCAGTTGTTCGTAGCTGATTTCGGGTTTCCAGCCGAGAACCTTCTTTGCCTTGCTTGCATCACCGATAAGTAGGTCTACTTCGGCAGGGCGGAAGAATTGCGGGTTCACCTTCACGACAACCTTGTCGGTGCCCTTAAGTGTGGCGTATTCGTTTTCGCCTTCGCCGTGGAACTCAATTTCCATTCCGGCGGCCTTGAAGGCGAGTTGTACAAATTCGCGAACCTTGTGGGTTACGCCTGTGGCGACTACATAATCGTCGGCCTGTTCCTGTTGAAGCATGAGCCACATGGCGCGTACGTAGTCGGCGCTATGGCCCCAGTCGCGGCTGGCATCCATGTTGCCGAGTTCAAGCACGTCTTGCTTGCCGGCCTTGATCTTTGCGACGGCAATGGTGATCTTGCGGGTAACGAATTCGGCACCGCGGCGTTCGGATTCGTGGTTGAAGAGGATGCCGGAGCAGGCAAACATACCGTAACTTTCGCGGTAGTTCTTGATAATCCAGTGCCCGTAGAGTTTGGAAACCCCGTAGGGGCTGCGCGGGTAGAACGGTGTCGTTTCGTTTTGCGGAACGGCCTGCACTTTACCGAACATTTCGCTGGTGGATGCTTGGTATACGCGCGTGTCAGGCTTGCAGAGGCGAACCGCTTCCAGGAGCTTGGTGACGCCGATGGCGTTGATGTCGGCGGTAGAAAGCGGCGTTTCCCACGATGTAGTCACGAACGATTGAGCGGCAAGATTGTAAATCTCGTCGGGTTTCGCGATTTCCATGGCGCGCAGGAGCGATGCGGAATCGGTCATGTCACCAAAAATGAATGTAACCTTGCCCTTGAGGTGCTCGGCGTTGTTAAAGTCGAGTTTGCTCTTGCGGCGGACAAGTCCGTAAACTTCGTAACCCTTCTCGAGAAGGAATTCAGCCAGGTACGAACCGTCCTGACCGGTAATGCCTGTAATAAGTGCGCGTTTCATATGGTTAAATATAAATAAATATGAAATTACTAAATTGCGGGTATGGCTTTTGTTCATTTGCAAGTTCATTCCGAATTTTCCGTATTGAAGTCTTCTGCTCGCCTTGATGGCATTTTGGCTGCGGCCGCAGCCGAAAATGCCCCCGCCGTAGCCCTTACAGACCACGGCGCCATGTTCGGCATTCTTGAAATACAGACGCGCGGGAAGGACATGAACAAGGCTCGCAAGGAGAAGGGCCTCCCTCCGGTAAAGACTATTTACGGCTGCCACGTGTACGTGGATTCCCCGAGTGCAAGTGTGAAGGACCCGACCACTTATGAACGCCTGACCCTGCTTGTCGAAAACGAGAAGGGTTATTACAACCTGCTCCGTATTGTGAGCTACCGCTATGAGGAAAGCGACCGCTGGGCGGAAATTCCCTCGGTCCCGCTGGATGTAGTGAACCAGCACAAGGAAGGTCTGATTGCCATTGCGGGCGATTACTTTAGCCGTTATGGACAGAACGTGACATCGGGTCGCGAAGCCCAGGCTCGCGAGTACATGGACAATCTTGACAAGATTTTTGACCGCGACCATCTTTACCTGTCCGTATGCGATAACGGAATCCAGCAGCAGCGTGGTGTGAATGAATTCAATGTGAAGTTGGCGCAGGAGATGGGCCGCGAGGTTGTGGCGGTTGCCGACGTGCACTATATTAAGCCCGAAGATGCCACCGCGCACAAGGTGCTGCGCTGCATTTCGCTCAAGTGCACGCTGAATGACTTTACGGATGCGCGCTTCCCGACCGACCAGTTCTATTTCCGTACCGAAGAAGAAATGGTCAAACTCTTCGGGCATATCCCAGGGGCTATCGAGAATACGGTCAAGATTGCCGAGCGCTGCAACTTTACGGTCAAAACGGGCATCGGCGATGAATTCTGGCCCCGGTTCAAGATTCCGGAAGATTTCCTTGCATCCGAGGAATACCAAAATATTAAAGCAATCATGAAGGCCGAATACGATGCGGAGTACCCGGAAATTCATGAACGTGAACGGTTGGGGATAATCAAGGATAAGGCGAAAAAATTGATAGCCGCCTATTGCGCCGAAAAGGGCGTCGACGAGAAATCCTTGACCGATGAGGAAAAGGCCGAATTCCAGAACCAGGCTTCGCAGGAACCCTTTACCGACGAAGACAACAAGGCTTGGGAAAAGAATACGCACCGCTGGTGTAAACCGGGTGGCGACGCCGATATCTACATCACGCACCTGTGTAACGAACGCCTCAAATGGCGATTCCCCGACGAAAACTTCAAGTTCCCCGCGCGCGAGACCGATGTGGCCAAGCGCATGTACAAGGAATTGAACTGTATCCGCAACATGAACGTGGCGGGCTACCTGCTTATTGTGTGGGACTTCATCAACTGGTCGCGTGATAACGGAATTCCCGTAGGCCCGGGACGTGGTTCCGCTGCAGGCTCGCTTGTTACCTACATCATCGGCATTACGGATATTGACCCGCTCAAGTTCGATTTGCTCTTTGAACGATTCCTGAATCCGGAACGCGTGAGCATGCCTGATATCGATACGGACTTTGCGGATAGGGACCGCGGGCGCGTTATCCAGTACGTGACCGACAAGTATGGCTACGATTGCGTGGGACAGATTATTACCTACGGTATGCTCAAGTCGAAGGCGGTGATTACTGACGTTGCCCGCGTCTTGGGGCTCCCGCCTGCCGAGGCAAAGCAGATTACAAAACTGTTCCCGCAGAGAACGCTGAACTTTAGCCTTGAACAGGCCTGGACAGGTAAAAAGAAAAATAAGAAAGGGGGAGAGGATCCTCTTGAAGACGGCTATAGCTCGGAACCCCTGCAGGCGCTCGTCAACAGCCGCGCCAGTTACCAGAACCTCTGGGAAATTGCGAAAAAGTTGGAGGATTTACCGCGCCAGACGGGCGTGCATGCCTGTGGTGTGGTGATTACGCCGACTCCGATTTACAACCTGGCTCCGCTTTACCGTGCCGCCCCTGGCGATACGCCTGTGGTAATGTACGACAAGCACTACGCCGAAGACATCGGGCTTTTGAAGATGGACTTCCTTGGCCTGATTAACTTGTCCATCATTCAGGACACGGTGAGCATGGTCAAGAAAAACCGTGGGATAGACCTTGATATGGGCCATATTCCACTGGATGACAAGGAAACGTTTGACCTGCTCGGCAAGGGCATGACGACAACGGTGTTCCAGTTTGAATCTCCGGGTATGCAGAAATACCTGCGCGAACTGAAGCCGACGCGAATTTTTGACTTGATCGCTATGAACGCCCTGTACCGCCCGGGGCCTATCGACCAGATTCCGCACTTTATTGCACGTAAGAACGGCAGGGAAGAAATTGACTGCTATCACCCGGATTTGGAACAAGTTCTTGGTGAAACTTACGGCGTGATTGTGTACCAGGAACAGGTGATGAAACTTGCCCAGATTTTGGGCGGCTATACCCTGGGTGGTGCTGACAATATTCGCCGTATCATGGCGAAGAAGATGCCCGAAAAGATGGCGAAACTCGAGCCGGAGTTCTTCAGGAAGTGTGAAGAACGTGGTTACGACCATGCGGTTATCGATAAGATTTGGAAGGCGGTGCTCCCGTTCTGCGGATACGCGTTCAACAAGAGCCATGCCGCAGCGTACGCCTACGTGGCTTACCAGACAGCATACCTCAAGGCTCATTACGGTGCAGAATACATGGCTGCATCGATGACCTCAAAAATGGGCAAGACCGAAGATATCGTGACGATTATTCAGGAAAGCAAGCGCCTAGGAATCAAGGTGCTGACTCCCGATATCAATACGTCGTACGGTGTTTTTACGGCGAATCCCGAAGGCCAGATTCTGTACGGGCTCGCGGGTATCCGTAACGTTGGGCTTGCCGTAGTTGAAGATGTTGTTGCCGAGCGCGATAAACATGGCCCCTATAAGGATATTTTTGATTTCTGCAAGCGTGTCGCGGAATACCAGGGTTCGTTCAGCGAAAAGCATCCGCCTTTGAGCAAGAAGGTGCTGGAATGCCTTATCATGGCGGGTGCACTTGATTCGTTGCCGGGTAGCCGTGCTGCGTTAATGGCTACCGTCGACCGTGCCATAGAGGTTGCCGCCAAGCATCAGGAAGACAAGTCGATGGGGCAGATGTCCTTGTTTGACTTGGGGGGCGCTGGCGGTGCGGGATTGGAAAATACTGCAGAAGTCCTTGAAGAAGCGGAACCTTGGGGCGATATGGAAATGCTCGACAAGGAACGCAATGTGCTGGGCATGTGCCTCTCGGGGCATCCGCTGGATGAATTCCGCCCCGAACTGAAGGGATTTACGACTGTTTCGCTGAATTACGATGACCTGCGGAAAAAGGTCGGGTCGCGCGTGGCGGTCGGCGGCGTTGTCACGCAGATGCGCTCTATTGAGACAAAACGTGGCGATACGATTGGAATCGGCATGATGTGTGATTTCCATGGGGATGTGGAACTCTTCTTCAAGAAAGATGACTGGGAACGTTTCCGCGACAAGATTTCCGAAGGCGATCGCATTTTGGTGAAGGGTGAACTTGAATTCAAGCGTGACAAGGAGCGCAAGCCTACCGAGGAACTGCAGATTACTGTGGAAGAGGCGATCCAGTTCGACACCGTGCGCAAAAGCATGGTAAATTTTGTCCATATAAGCATGGAATCCGGAATGATAACGGAGGAATTCCTCCAGAAATTGGAAGAAGGCCTGGCCGGTTTTGAAGTCTTTGAAGAAACAGAGCACGGGTGCCGCCTGGTATGCCATGTGGAAACGCCATCGGGCTTTGAACATATAATAAAGTTGAACAAGTACAAGGTCTACTATACGGTGGAACTGCTGAATTGGCTCCGCCAAGATATGGGACTCACGAAGATTTGGGCATCTCCGAAAGAGAATCGGTAAAATGCAGGCCAGACCGTTCGTTCTCTTTTGCGCGGGTGAAGATTCCGGCGACGTGCTAGGCGAAACCCTTGTCCGCCCCGCAGTAGAAAGCGGAATGAACGTTCTTGGAGTAGGTGGCCCGCGCATGCAGCGTGCGGGCCTTGTGCCGGTAGGGGACTACGAAACCTTGCCCGTATCGGGTTTCGGTGACGTGCTCCCGCGGGTCTTTCGCCTGAAGAAAATATTCTCGCATTTGGAATCGCTCCTGTGGGAAGATTCCTGCGTAGCGCTGGTTTGCATTGATTATCCCGGGTTCAACATGAAGTTGTGCCGCAAGGCGCTCGCTTTAAAAAAGCCGGTCTTGTATGTGGCGCCCCCGCAGGTCTGGGCCTGGAAAAAGCACCGCGCCCGCCGCTTGAGGGGCGCGAAACTGGCGGTGCTCTTTAATTTTGAACGGCGTGTTTATGAATCCCTCGGGCTGGGTGCCGAGATTCTGGAGCACCCCTTCTTGCGGGCGGTGGGCGCGAGTGCAATCAGCCCGAAAGTGCGCGAAACCCGCCCGAATGACTCTGACGCGCGCGAAACCCGCCCGAACCAAGACGTAGTCGTATTGCCCGGTAGCCGCGAGTCGCAGGCTCTCCGCAACTTGCCCTTCTTTATGGAGGTCGTATCGCGGGTACACGCGCTTCACCCCGAAAGGAACTTCGTGCTTGTCGCATCCCGCGAATCGCTCAAAACGCAGTTTGAATGTGCGGCGGCAAAATTGTCCCCTGCAGGGAGTGTCCCTGCCTGGTTGCGCATTGATGTTGCCCCGCAAGAAGCCCGCGAACGCGCTACCTTCTACGCCCGCCATGCAGCTGCGCTCTGCATGCCGGGTTCTGCCACGCTGGAACTTGCACTTTCGGGCGTACCGCTCGTAGTTGCCGATGTGCTTGACCCGCTCACGTATTTCATCGGGAAACATTTCGTGAAAACGGATTATTTTGCCCTACCGAACGTGTTGCTCGGGCATTCCGCATATCCGGAATTTTTTTTCACGCGGGGTGCATCCCGCAAAAAAGATAATGCCGAACGTGTTGCGGAAGCTCTCCGGAAGGCACTCGAAAATCCGCCACGCTCGACGGTAGCAGACCTGGTAAAGACCTTCGCCGCTTCAACGAGCGCCGAATCGTTAATGACGGAATTTCTTTGCGAGTTCGTCGAGCGTGATACGCATTAGCGTAGGAGCGCCGTAAGGCGACTTCAGCGGATTTTCGGTCGCCATCAACTGCCCCACAAGCATCGCCATTTCTTCGGGCTTTAGCTTGTCGCCCGCCTGGTACGCGTTCGTCTTGGACCAGGCCTTTGCAAGAGTATCCTGTACCACCGAAGCGTCGCCCTTGTCGCCGCTTTCGGCGCAACTATCCAGGAATTCGTGAACCGCCTTTACGGCTCTAGATAACTTGAGTGCGCTCGGAATAGCTCGAATCTGGAAGGTGTCACCGCCGAAGGGCTCTACGAAGAATCCCAACTTGCGCAATTGCTCGTCGACGCTGGCAAAGATTTGCTTTTCGATCTTGCTGAATTCAATCAGTTCGGGGAAAAGCAGTTCCTGGCAATCAAGGTCTGCGCCCTTTTGTAGAATATTGAGCGCCTTCTCGTACAAGATGCGCGAGTGCGCCGCATGCTGGTCTATAATCAGCAGGCCTTCCGCGTCTTCGCCCGCAATGTAGGTGTCCGCAATCTGGAACAGGGTAGGAGCCTTCCACGGTTGCGGTTCCGGCTCTGGAACGGGGACGTTCCCTTCACTTGGTTCCAATGAAATGATTTTCCCCGCCTCGGGTTGCGAGAACAGGTCCTGCACGTCATCCGAAACATCGTAGCGGGTTGCCTTGCGGGTCTCCTGTATGCCTTGCTTGTAATTCGGAGCGACTGGCTTGTAGAGGGGTTGCGCGAACGAATTGTCCGGCAAATTTTGTGTATCGCCCGCCGAACTGGGAGGCGTGGTTGCGCTTACGTTGTTTGTACTTGGGGTGTTGAATTCTCCGCTCAGGTCAATAAACGGGGAATTTGCCTCCAAGTCCTTCTGGAACGTATCGCGAATGGCGTGGTTCACCACCAGGAATACGAGGTTCTGGTTCGCGAATCGCACTTCGCGCTTTGCCGGGTGGACGTTCACGTCGAATTCGGTATCGGGCATGTCGAGGAACAAGACCGTTACCGGCTTGCACTGCGCCCCGTAGGGCTCGTAAGCCTGCGAGACCGCTTTCCCTATCATTTTGTTTTCAATCGGGCGGTTTCGCATGAACAAAAACTGGTGGTGGCGTTTCCCCTTGGTTTCGGTCGTGGGGGAGATATATCCCGTAACATGGATGCCCGCCTCGGTATAGTCGACCGGCAATAGGCTCTTTGCAATCCCGGAGCCTATTGCCTCGGCAAGTCTCGAACGCAGTTCTCCGGGGACGCCTATGAACACGCTCTTTTCGCCCACCTTGTAATCAAAGCGTATCTCGGGGTGTGAGATGGATGTTTTTATGATTACATCGAGAATCTTTGTTCCCTCGGAGGTTTCGCTCCCGAGGAAGGTCCGGCGCACAGGCGTATTGAAAAACAGGTCTTCGATAAGGAATGTGGTGCCATGGCCTGCGGCGTAGGGTTCTTCGCTTTCGACTTGCCCGCCCTTGAGTATAAGCCTTCCTCCGTCGCCGTCTTCGGTAGAGGTCGAAATGGTCATTTTCGAGATGGCGGCAATCGATGCGACGGCTTCCCCGCGGAATCCATTTGTTTGCAGGTGGAACAGGTCGTCCGCCGTATACAGTTTGGAAGTCGTGTGCCTCAGGTAGCACAGGTCAAGGTCTTTCTTGCCCATGCCTTTGCCGTTATCTACAACGAGAATCTTCTTTTTGCCGCCTTCTTCGATTTGCACCTGTATACGGGTGGCCCCTGCGTCGATGGAGTTCTCTATAAGTTCCTTTACAGCCGACGCCGGACGCTCAATAACTTCGCCCGCAGCGATTTTATTGATTATTTCATCCGGTAAAAGGTGTATTTCAGCGGGTTTCATGGCACAAATATAGCCAAAACCATTATTTAGTGCTTGTTTTTTTGTTAAATTGTCATTGGATTCCGGTTAGGGGGTCTAACAAAAAGCGAGGTTAGAATAGTGATTTCGAATTTCTTCATGCAACTGATTCACATTGAACTGTTGACTTCATATTCTGTGAAGGATTTGCTCACGCTTATGCGACGTGACCCGAGGTTCGATGCCAAGTTGGTGAACGACCTGTTTTTTGAAGGTTCCCTTATCGATGAAAATTCGCACCGCTTTATTGCCGATAATATCGTTTCGTGGCTGTATGAGCGTGGCGAAAACCCGGATGAGTTTATTGAGCGGATTGTAAAGCGCTGTGCTGATTTTGAGGCTGTTCCGGCCCGTAGCGTGTTGCGCACCTACCTGCCGTTCGTGTCGCAGTTCTACCAGACCAAGGACGTCCGTGCGCTTTGCCTGGAAACTATTCCGAAGCGTTACCCGTTCCTCACGCACGCCTCTATTCTCAAGGATTCGACCGAAAACGACATGAGGAATATGTTCCTCGCCTTCCGGTTTGAAACTCCGGGTGCGCTAGTCTCGAACCCCATGCGCTGGATTCTCGGCATGTTCCGTGTAGGCCCGCTCCTCCTGAACACCCCTGCATATGAATACATGGAATACGAGGCTACCCAGACTTCGTTTATCGAGGCCCTTGAAGGCCGCGTCGAAGCAGAAATGAAGGATGGCAACGTCTACATTGGAAACAAACTTGTGGGTCGGACCGCCACCTTCGGTGAGTGCCTCGACAAGCTTGGATTTGAGTGGGAAAATACGCCTGAACGCGATGTGGGCTGTGTGCTCGCCCTTGAAGACCTGCGTGACGAAAAGACGAATTCCGTACTGCTCCGTAAGGGCTGCTACTATGGTACGCCGAGCAACATCCTCGATGTGCGGTTCAAGGCGAACGTGATTACCTCGGAACCGTTCCTCAAGTTGATGAGCACTGTGGTGAAGCAGGAATTTGATGCCTGGAAGCCGGTGCAGAAGGCACAGGAACAGCTGCTTGGAGCCATGAACGATTCCGTGGAAGTGGTTTACTACAAGAGCGACGACTCCATTTCGGTGAACCGCAAGCACCTGATGCGCAATGTGCCCGCGAGGATCCTGCGCAACTTGCTCCGCGAATACACCGCGACCGGCCGCGAAGAATATGAAAACCGCGAATTCAAGCGTGATCCGTCGATTTGCATGGACCCGCTCCGCCCGAACTTCGAAAGCCGCCTGAACCGCGTGATTGCGCATATCAACGGCACCGACGAGAAGGATGGCAACAGCGAGGGTGTCAAGAAGTACTTCGAAATTGAACGTCACCGCCGTGGTGGGTTCAGGTTCCTCCCGAAGTGCAAGATTGTGTTCCGCGAAGAATAATTTTACAAAAAAGTTTTGAAATCGCACTGAACTTTAGTTATATTTGTAAACGTTGGGATGGTTGAAAGGTAAATCCTATCTCTTTCCATCATAGCTCCCCTCCTGATGGGATTAAGGTTCCGGAAACCGCTCAATATTTTCTCCTTCTTAGGAAAGGGCCCCTCACGGGGCTCTTTCTTTTTTTTCGTAAAATGAAAAAAAGAAAAGCCCGTGAGACAAGTTTTGAAATGCTTGTATAAACTGCTGCTGGGAGGGGCCCCAGCTCGGAGTGGACGCCTACTCCCCAAAGAGGATAACTCAACTAAGCCACTAAAGTGGCAAGTTTCGTATAGGCGTCCGTGGCTGCACTCGGTCATGCCGGCCTGCAAGCAGACCGTCGCGACCCTCGTTTGCGCACTACTGCGAAGTCCGCTAAACTCAAAAAAATAGCCCGCATCGCTGCGGGCTATAAACGTTTTATACCAGAAATCCTAATAACCAATAACTAATGACTAATGACCAATGACCAATAACCAATAACTATTTATTAATGGCAGCCAAAAACGCGTCCTTCTTTTCTTGGAGGAATTCCTTGCTGTTGTACTTGCGGATGCGGCGGAGAGCCTGGTCACGCAGCTGGCGGACGCGCTCGTGCGAGATGTTCATGGATTCGCCCACTTCGCGCAAGGTCTGCGGGGCTTCCTGGTTGATACCGAAGATGCCGGTGATGACCTTCGCTTCGCGTTCGGGCAACTGTTCCATCAAGTCGCGGGCGAGCATTTCGACGCTCTGGATTTCGGAATCCGCTTCCGGGTTCGATGCTCCGGTATCGGGCAGAACTTCGGCGTACGTCGCCTTGGAGTCTGCCTTCAGCGGGCTATCGAAGGAAACGCCGCGCTGGCCAATCTGGATGAGTTCGCGAATTTCTTCGTTAATCTCTTTACCGCGGGACTGCTCGTGCAAAGCCTTGCGCACGCGGAGGTGCTGGTTTGCCGGCAGGCGGATGAGGTTACCCTGCTCGTTGATGGCGCGGGTAATGTAAGCCTTGATCCACCACACGCCGTAACTGATGAACTTGAGACCGCGGGTGTGTTCGAACGACTCGATGGCGCGCACGAGGCCCATGGCGCCTTCGCTCACTAGGTCCGGGAGCGGAATGGGGCAGCCGCGGTACTGGATGGCGACCTTCAGCACGAAACGCATGTTCGCGGAGATAAGTTTTTTGCGGGCTATCTTGTCACCTTCTTTTGCTTTCTGGAAAAGAATCTGCTCTTCTTCACGGGAAAGGGGAGCGGTCCTTCTAATATCTTCAAGGTAACGCTTGAGTGTGGTATCGGTGGAATCTATATGCATTTTATTTCCTTGCCCCTTAAATATCGCTTTTTTTATTAGCAAGTAACGTGCCAAAAGTGTAAAATTTTCGTGGGTTTTCAAAAAAATGTTTATTTGACGCGAAAAAAGACGGTTTAGGGACCTGTTTTTGACTATTTCTTGTTCTGTTTTCTAGAATTTAGTTATAAAATGTAACAAATGTCACGAATTTTGTAAATAGGGATGGCGGTAAATAGAGCAGAATCTATCTCATACAATACTCTCCTTCTGTTCTATTTTCGTATATTTTGCCCGTTATGTCAATTAAAGAACCCGATCAATCCGTATGGAACCGTTTTTGGCAGCGTAAAAACGACATGGACAAGGTGTATCCCTCGTCTCCGTCGGTGCTGAATGCTATTAAGAAGAACTTTAAGCTCCAGGGGCTAAAAATCCTGGAGGTGGGTGCGGGTACGGGTCGAGACAGTGCGGAACTTGCGAAGCTGGGGGCGGATGTCTACGTTCTCGACTTTGCCGAAAACAGCCTCAAGATTGTCGATGCGCTCCGTGCGCGTGAAAACCTTTACGATAACTTGAAACTCGTCCGTGGCGATGCGTTCAAGGCGCCCTTCCCGGACAACACGTTTGATTTGGTTTTCCATCAAGGGCTGGCCGAACACTTCAAGGATTCGCTCCTGCTCATCAAGGAAAATTACCGTATATTGAAACATGGCGGGTGCTGCCTTTGCGATGTGCCGCAGACGGTGCACCCCTACACGGTCATCAAGCATATCCTGATTGCGGTGGACAAGTGGTTTGCCGGCTGGGAAAAGCAGTTTACCATGGGACAGTTGAAAAAGCTCATGGTCGATGCCGGGTTCAAGTGCGAATATGCCTACGGCGACTGGATGCGCCCGAACCTGTTCTACCGCATGCTTCGCGAACTCGGGTTCAAGCTCGGGGTAGAACTCCCGAAGTACCCGCTCAACGGCACCGCGTACCAGAAGGCGAAGGATGCTATCCTTGATGCGCTGAAGTCTGTTCCGGTGATGCACTACACGCAGCTCTCTATTGGAGTCATTGGCCGCAAACCCTAATTTATGGCGCTCAACCCCAAAATAAAGTCGGCGCTCGTTTTTGCGCTCAAGCTCACGGTGACGCTTGTCCCTGCGTACTTTGTGTACCGGAACATCGTCGGTTCGCCGGATTGGGACAGCGGTGACTTGTACCGGTTGTTCTCGGCCAAGAGCGTTCTGCCGTTCGTGGTGGCGCTGGTGTGCCTTGCGGTTTCGAACTTCACGGCGTGCCTGCAGTGGAAACTTTTGCTCGAACGTCAGGGCGTTCACCTGGGCTATGCCCGCCTGCTCAAGCTCTACTACGTGGGCTTGTTCTTCAACAATTTTATGCCGGGGAACGTTGGCGGCGACGTGAAGAAGGTTTACGATATCCGCATGCAGGGTGGGCAAGATACGGTAGGCGCGGGCCTTACGGCGACATTCTTTGATAGGTTGTTCGGATTGTTCTTTGTGACGTTGTTCGCGCTTGCGATGGGGGCGCTGTTCTTTGTGCACGACGATGCGCAACGAGCCTTCGTGTGGCCGTCCATCTGGATTTTCCTCGGGTTTTGCGCCATGTTTGCGGGCCTTTGCAGCAAGCGGCTCGGGCACATTGCGACCAACCTCATGTCGCGCTTTTTGCCCAAGAGCGTGGGTGAGAGGCTGGTGCGCATGTTCGAGAGGTTCCGGCATTTCCGTTCGGTAAAACTTTGGGCGCAGATTTCGGCGTTGTCTTTTGCGACGCAGTCGCTTCGCATTCTGGTGCATTTCTTTTGCGGTATCGCCGTGGGCGTGGAACTTTCGGTTTCGTGGTATTTCTACTACATTCCGCTGGTTGCCATCGTGAGCGCTCTCCCGATATCGATTGGCGGGTTCGGCCCGCGTGAACTCCTGGCGCAGTCCCTGTTTGCCCGTGCCGGGGTGGCGAGTCTTGAATCGGTTGTCATCCAGTTGCTCGCATATTTCGTGAGCCTGGTCTTGAGTTTATTTGGCGCGTTCGTGTTCCTGTTGGGAGGAAACGCGAATAGTGCAGGCTGTCAGGACAAACAATCCTGATTTGATTTAGGTAGGGTGCAGGGGAAATAGCACCCAATCCATCGAGGTAATTATGGATGCCGAAGGCATCTTGCGTGGCCTGAATGCAGACCAGCGCGCGGCCGTATTGCACGACCACGAAAAAAATGCACAACTTTTGATACTTGCGGGAGCGGGGTCGGGTAAGACTTCCGTGCTTACCAAGCGAATCCAGTACCGCATTGCGATGGGCGTGAATCCGGAAAACATCCTCGCGCTCACGTTTACCGCAAAGGCGGCGTCTGAAATGCGGGAACGCGTGCAGAAACTTTTCCCGGGGGCGCCTGTACGGCTGTGTACGTTCCATTCGCTTGCTCTCTACATGCTCAAGCAAAACATCGGGGGCAAGTTCGCCTACGAGATGGTGGGGCTTAAGAAACCTCCCGTACCGCAGGATAGCCCCGCGGAAGACTTTGTGGAAAACCTGGTGCGGCAGAAAATCCCGGCGAAGGAACTCGACCGCGAACGCCTCTTTGACGATGCGTTCCCGTCGTCGCTCAGTTCTAGGCTCGACAAACTGCGCGCCTCCGTACTCGAAACCGGGCAGGTCGTATTCGAGGACCTCATTTACCTTGCGATTCGCCTGCTTGAAAATCATGAAGAGGCCCGTGCATATTTCCACAGGCAGTGGACAGAAATCCTTGTCGACGAATACCAGGACATAAACCCCTCGCAGTACCGCATGGTGAAGGCGCTCCTGGGTGACAGGAAAAGCCTGTTCGTGGTGGGCGACGACGACCAGGCGATATACGGGTTCCGCGGTGCAGACATCGGGAACATCAATCGCTTCTGCGACGACTTCAAGGAGAGTACCTTGATTCGCCTGGAGTGGAACTACCGCTCGACCTCGAACATATTGCACCTCGCTAACGCGATATTCGAGAACAAGCCTCTCCGGCTGCGGAAGGTCTTGCGCGCGGGCAACCCGAACGGCTCGGGCGGAAACCCGCTGTTCAGGGAAAACCGTGAACCCGAGGTGTGGGTGTCGGAAAACCCCATCGAGGAAATGATGAAGATTATCTGCAAAATCAAGGAACTGCGTGAAGCGTACGATCTCGCTTGGAAAAACTTCGCGATTCTCGTGCGTTATAACCGCCAGCGTGCCTATTACGAGGAAGTTCTGCGCGATGCGGAACTCCCGGTGGCGGGGAACGAAACCAGCGATGGGGAGGAGGTGGAAGACGGTATCCATATAGAGACAGTTCATGCATCCAAGGGTTTGCAGTACGCCGTGGTGTTCTACGCGGGCATTGCCGAAGGGCTTACTCCGGGGGAATGTACTGGCAGTGCAAAACAGCGCAAAAAGCAGTTGGACGAAGAACGCAGGCTCTATTATGTGGGCGTTACCCGTGCCGAAGCATACCTGATTTTGTTATATTGCAAACAGCGGTTTTGGAAGGGCAGACTCCGTAACTACAGAAAGTCCCGGTTCCTGCCCCGAAAAGACACCCTTATTCCGGAATTGAAAATGCCTGTTATTTTGTTCAAAATATACGTTGTCGTTGTGGTGCTTTCGTACATGTTTATCCACATTCTGGCTCTGCCGTTCGTGCGCATTGCCCATCGGGGTCAGATTGGCCTCTGGATAGACAAGAAAATCCAGAGCTTCGGCAGGTTCTGCATGAAGGTGCTCCGCATTGACCTTTCCATCGAGGACCAGGCAATCCTTTCGAAGGTGGACTGGACCCGCCCTGTCTTTGTGATGGGGAACCACAATTCGTATGCGGATATCCCGATTATCTTCCTCGCAATTGAACGCACCATCGGGTTTATCGCGAAGACGGAACTGCACATGATTCCCTTCCTCAACTTCTGGATGAAGGAAATCGGCTGTGTGTTCGTGAACCGCGAGAAGGGTGGCGGTGCCGCACTTATCCGCGAGGCGATGGCTCACGGTCGCGCTCCGAGGCTCTTTATATTCCCCGAAGGAACGCGTGGCAAGGACGAAAACATGGTGCCGTTCAAGAGCGGCGGCTTCAGGCTGGCGCTCGAGGCGGAAGCGACGATTTTGCCTGTGTTTATCAAGGGCTCCGGATTTGCGTGGGAACACCGTAAGGATGCAAAGCGCAAGAAGGTTTCGGTGAAGGTACTCGAACCGCTCGACGTGAAGGCGATGCTTGCCGAAAACGCGAAACTTGATGCCCGCAAGGACTTGATGCGCATTGTTCGTGAACGGATGGAAGCGGCGGTATGATAGGCGTTTTCGATTCGGGATTTGGCGGGCTTACCATACTCCGCGACCTGAAGAAGGCCTTGCCGGATTATGACTTTCTTTACCTGGGCGATAACGCGCGGGCGCCTTACGGGTCGCGCAGTTTCGAGACGATTTACCGCTATACGCTGGAATCGGTCCGCACGCTGTTTGCCCGCGGTTGCCCGCTGGTGATACTTGCCTGCAATACGGCGTCGGCGCGGGCGCTTCGGAGCATCCAGCAGCAGGTGCTGCCGTTCGAGTTCCCGGACAGGCGGGTGCTGGGCATTATCAGGCCCACGACCGAAGAGATTGGCAAGTTCAGCAAGACGGGCCACATCGGGATTTTTGCTACCGCGGGTACGGTTTCCTCGAACAGTTACGGGATAGAAATAAGCCACTTCTTCCCGGACATGAAGGTGACACAGCATGCCTGCCCCATGTGGGTGCCGCTGGTGGAATGCGGGGAGGCAGGTACCGAGGGGGCGGCCTTTTTCGTGAAGAAGGATGTCGACGCCCTGCTGGCACAGGACCCTGAAATCGATACGGTGCTTTTGGCCTGCACGCACTACCCGCTTTTGGAACGAGAAATTCGTGCCGCACTGCCACCGCAGGTTCGGCTCGTTTTCCAGGGCGATATCGTCGCGGGCAAGACGCTTGACTACCTCAGGCGCCACCCGGAGATGGAATCCAGGCTCACGAAGGGCGGAAAAACGACGTATTTGACCTCGGATACTGCCGAATTTTTCGAAAAAGGGGCGTTTTTGTTCGGAATTGACAGAATTTCGGCAGAATCAGTAGTCCTGTAACTTATAAAAATGTACATTGCAAATGTAACTAACGAACCTATTTAGGTCCGCTTGTGTTTTTTTTATCATAGTGAGTAGTAACATGCCGAAGACACAGATCAATCTCGAAGGTTGGCAGGACTACCGTGGCAATGCCGCCGGAAGCCTGCTTTACGTGGAAACCAGCCGTCAGTCCGAAATGCCGGTGCGCGACCAGCTCAACGAAAATGAAAAGGGTTTTCTTTACGAGCCGAACTACGAAACCAGCACTTATGGCCTCATGAGCTGCTACAATGTGAAGAACATCAACGCCATTGTGCGTGCCAAGAGCCGCTACATCCTTTTCGGCACCCGCTACGAAGGCCTTAGCGATTCCGAAAAGCGCAACAAGTACCTCATTATGGGTTACATGCGCATCGACAAGATCAAGGACGTGCGTACCCGCCATATCCAGCGCTTCATGTCTAACCCGGAACTTCAGGAACCGGAATGCATGCAGATGGAACACAACTGGGCAGTCTACGGCCCGATGCATTTCGTCTCGATGGACGATTCCTTCCTCGTGACCGACGAAATTCTGAAGGAATGGGGCTACAAGGGTCATGCGAGCCGCCAGCTGAAGGCCGTGTTCCAGAAGGAACACCTGGACCAGATCCTTTCGTACTTGGATTCCAAGGAAGACAAGATTGACGAATATATCGCCATCGTCGACGAATTCAAGGAAGCCCTCGAAGAAGGGTAATACGTTACTTGCGTAACGAAAAAAAACGGCCGCAAGGCCGTTTTTTTTGTGTGTGTAGTGAGAGATGTGTGATGTGTAATTATTCATTACACATCATCAATCATCCATTATCAATTTATTTAACGGTCTTCACGGTCGATGCATTCGTCTTCACGATATACATGCCCTTCTTGAGGTCGAGGCGGAGAGTTCCGTCCGCGTTCAGGGCCTGACCCTTGATCCCGCTCCAGAGGAGGTTGCCGTTCAGGTCGAACACCTTCGCTTCCTTGTTCAGGTCGCTTGCGGCGAAGTTCGTGCGCATACCCTTGATGGCGGAACTGCCTCCACATCCGGTAGCCACAATCTTTGCAATGTAGATGCCGGCGTTGTCGCTGTTGAACGAGAGCTGCGTGGAGCCGAAGGGGGCTCCGGTCGAGTCAATTTCGTTTGCGAGCGGGACGGATACTTCGGCCCAGGAGCCCGCGGGGGCAGAGTTGCCGTACTGGTAGTTGCTCCAGGTGCTGCCGCCCGCGCCGCCGATGTTCACGGAGGCGTCTTCGGCGTCGATGCTACGCATGGTGAACACGAGGTCCGTGCACTTGGTAAGCGGTTCCTTCACTGCTGGTGCATCGGGAATGGTGAAGAGGGCGTGCTGGTAGCCGCAGTCATCCTGCGCGCAGCCTGCGAGCGGAACCTTCACGTACTTGGAAATTCCGTCGAGCGCGGTCGTCTCGAAGGTGACCTTGCCGAGGGTCTCGTCGCTCTTCCAGCCCGCTGCGGAAGTTTCGTTCGCGTAGTCCACAATCACGAGAGAATCACCGAAGTTCTGGTTGGGGTCAATGTACGGGTCGTCGATGGGGGAGTCTTCGCACTGGAGCGCTGCCGTGTTGCTCGTGGTGAATACGACCGTGGTGATGGACTTTGCCGGGGCGTCGATGATGGCGCCTGCGGTGACGGTCTTGCTCTTTTCGCCGCTTTCGGTAGACTGCACGGCGTAAACCGGGTTGTAACCGTTCACGGAGAAGTTCAGGTTCTGTGCGGAACCCTTGTTGATGGCGATGACGGAGATGGAATCGCAGTCGGCGCTACGGAAGGCGACTGCATAGATGTCGCTACCGTCGGCGGTGCTGCTCACGACGCGCCAGCCCGGGTTCACGAATTTCGAGTAGTGGCGCATGGCGTGGTATTCGGGGTTGATGTAGAGCTTTGCCTCGGTGCAGCTGCTCCAGCCTTCGCCCGGGCAAACGCCGATGAGTTGGCCGTTCTGTTCACCCCAGAAGAGTTCCCAGGCGATGTAGGCGTTCAGCTTGCCGCTCGTAAAGCCGACCTGCATAATATGGGCGAGGCCGAGCATGTCCTGCTCGCGCACGGCGTTTTCCATGGTGCAGAATTCCGTCATGATGATGGGCTTGTTGTCGCTGCCATAGTTCTTGCCGATAGCGGTCATCGCCTTGCGGAAGTTCTCCGGGTTCAGGTAGTTGGTTCCGGAGTTGTCGTTGCCGTCACCCGCATGGTACAGGTGGTAGGCGTAACCGTCGAGGTTCTTGTCGTCGAGCGCCTTCGCGTACTTTTCGAAGTTGCTGTAGCCGATGCCGAGCGGTTCGGGGCCGATAATCTTCGGCGGGTTCGCTAGCGTGCTGATGGAATCGCGTACGGCCTGGAGTGCCTGCTTGTAACCGGCTATTTCGCCTTCGGTGGGGTCGAACAGAGTTTCCTCGTATTCGGCTTCCATGTCGGGTTCATTCTGCAGGCTGATGTAGTCCGGAGTGATGCCCGCGGCGGCGTATGCCTGCAGGCTCTTTTTCCACCAGCCGGCGAATTCGCTGTAGACGAACTTGCCGTACGGGTCGCTGCTCGAAGTCTTGAGCGTGTTTTCGCTTTTGGAATGCTTCTGCCCGTTATCGCTTCCGTTCACGCTGCCGCTCGGTTTGAGGTTGCCCGGAGCGGACCAGCTGGACATCTCGATCTTGAGGCGGTTGCCGAGGCGCTCCTTGCCGGCCTTCACGATGGCGGCATCGTCTGCAATGCTCTTGGAGTCTTCTTGCTTCCAGTTGCCGATGCGGAGCAGCGAGAGGTTGAGTCCGTTAAATGCCGTGTCGTAGAAGTCCTTCTGCATCGAAGAACTCATGGCGGTAATCCAGCTTTGGTAGTAGGCAGCGCCCGCACCAAATCCGACAATCTTTTGTGCCGTGCTGGCGGGATCTACCGTGATATTTGCGGCTGTCGCAAGCGATGCCGCAGCAAGGGCGACCGAGGCCGCCGTCAGGGATTTCTTAAACATACACACATCCTTTTTTTATAGTCAATAGTCATTGGTCTATGGTCATTGGCTTTTTTGTCGCGGCTGAGTCGCCTAATTACCAACTAACAACTAATGACTAACAACTAATAACTAGTAAGCTCCTTCGCCCTTGAACACGACCTTGAATGTCTTGAGGATAAGCTTGAAATCGTCTCCGAGCTTGCCGTCGCGACGGATGTAGTCGTTGTCGAGTCGCATCTGCCCTTCGAACGAGATGTTGCTTCGACCGCTTACCTGCCAGATACAGGTGAGTCCAGGGGTCACGGACAGGCGCATGCGGTGCCAGGGTTCGTATTCCGCCACCTCGGAAGGAATCGGCGGGCGCGGACCCACGATAGACATGTCGCCCTTGATAATGTTGATGAGCTGCGGGAGTTCGTCGAGGCTGAACTTGCGCAGCACGTGTCCGAACGGGTAAATGCGCGGGTCGTTCTTCATCTTGAACGTCTTGCCGCCAGTCTCGTTCTGGGCCATCAGTTCCTTTTTGCGCTCTTCTGCATCCACGTACATGCTTCGGAACTTGTACATGGTAAACAGTTTGCCGTTACGCCCCACGCGGGTCTGCTTGAAAATGACCGGCCCCTTGTGGTCGCTAATCTTGACTGCTGCGGCACAGAACAGGAGAATGGGGGAAAGGACTACCAGGGCTAGACTCGAGCAGGTGACATCGACAAGGCGCTTGATGGCGTGCCGGTACTTAATCTTGTGCGGGTGCTGCCAGATATGGTCGAGGTTCAGGCGCTCGAGCGAGAAGAAGCTTCCGTTGGTGCTGTTGAACTTCTTGAGGGCTTCGTCCATTTCCAGGTTGTCTTTTTCCTGGAGCCCGGTGTAGATGTATGCCTGGAATATGGGGCTCTTGGGCTTGTGGCGGAGAGCCTGGATAAGGCCCGCGTCGTTCAGCTTGTGGAGGATTTCCTTGCGGATGGATTCCAGCGTGTTCATGTCGGAATTCAGGAGGATAATCCCGATACCGCTCTCGTCGGTCAGGTACCCGAGCACGTCGATGAAGCGGAGGTGCGAGAACATGGTGAGCACGCTGATGCGCCAGGTCTTTTCCACGATGCGCGAGGGGCGGCCCCAGCCAAAGAAGTCGTACTGGTGCGAGTAAACCTTGATGAACAGGAAGGGCCTGCGGGTGCGGTTCGCCCTCAGGAATTCCTCGTTGAGGCGCGTCCTGAAGAGACGTGCCGGATAGACAATGTTCTTGAGCCTTTGCTCGTTAAGAATGTCGCTTATCGCCGGATTGGATATTTCCTGTTCCATGTAAAAAAATATAGTTATTTTGTGCTCCGGATAGGGTATGGAATCCGCAAGGTGGCTGTAGGCTACTAGCGTAAAATTCTATATTGTGTCTCCGAAAAAATCAAAAAATGGAGACGCAATATGCTGCGTATTGGCTTAATTGGTACTGGAACCGTCGGTGGCGGTGTCATTCAGATTCTGGAACAGAAGATTGCCGAGTACAAGGAAAAACTCGGTGTCGAACTCGAACTCGCCTGCATCTGCGCGAAGTCCGAGGAAGAAGTTGCCCCGTACAAGGCGAAGGGCTACAAGGTGTCTACCAACGCCGACGAGATGATTGCCGGTGACGGTATTGACGTGCTTGTGGAACTTGCCGGTGGCTACAACATGCCGCGCAAGTGGATTCTCGCTGCCCTCAATTCGGGCAAGCACGTGGTGACGGCCAACAAGGCCCTCCTCGCGAAGTACGGCCACGAGATTTTCCCGCTCGCTGCCGAAAAGGGCCTGCACGTGCTGTTCGAAGCAGCCGTGGGCGGTGGCATTCCCATTATCCGCAGCCTGCAGGAAGGCCTGCTCGGCTCTACGGTGGAACACCTGAGCTGCATCATCAATGGTACCTGCAACTACATCCTGAGCCGCATGGCTGACGAAGGCCTGGACTTTGACGTGGTTCTGAAGGACGCCCAGAAGCTCGGTTTTGCCGAAGCCGACCCGACCTTTGATATTGAAGGTATCGACTCCGCCCACAAGACTGCCTTGCTCGCTAGCCTCTGCAGCGGCAAGCGCGTGGACTTCGAAAAGATTCACGTGACCGGCATTTCGAAGATTACCGCCCAGGATATCGCGTTCGCCAAGGAACTTGGCTGCTGCGTGAAGCTCCTCGGCATCTACCACCGCGACGGTGACCGCGTGGATGCCCGCGTGCATCCGTGCTTTGTCTCTAACGAGAACCTGCTTTCGAACGTGAACGGCGTCATCAACGCGGTTTACCTCAAGTGCGACAACCTGGGCGAAACGGTCCAGACTGGCGCCGGTGCTGGCCGCCTCCCGACCGCATCCGCCGTCGTGGCCGACCTCGTTTCCCTGGCCCGCTCTGTGGATACGGGTAGCCGCAAGGCGCTCCCGATGGGCTGGTTCAACGTCGACAATTCTGCGACTCTCGTGCCTATCTCCGAGACTAGCGCCCGCTACTACCTGCGCTTCACTTCCCGTGACGCCTGCGGCGTGCTCGCGAAGATTACGAGCGTCTTGGCCGAAAATAACATCTCCATCGAGACGATTATCCAGAAGAACGTGAAGGACCCGGGCAAGGTCTCTATCGTGGTCATCACCGAAAAGACGCAGGACTGCAAGGCCTCGAAGGCGGTGGACGCCATCGACGCCCTGCCCGAAATCGTCGAAAAGAGCCAGGTTATCCGCTTCCTCGCCTAAGGCGTGGTTTCTGAAACCTGAATTTTGTAGTTTATTGGCGTATGTTCCGTGCAACTACATTGGAGCGCATCCTCCTAGTCCTTTCGGATTTTGTCGCTGTGTCGATTTGCTTTCTCGGCGCGTTCTGGGTGCAGTTCCATAGTGGTTGGATTGTCGACAAGTTCGACCCGACTAAGACATTCGACCAGTACTGGACCATGGGGCTTGCCCTCAATATCGGTTGGCTCGTGCTGTTTACCTGCGCGGGCCTGTACCGTTCATGGTTGCTCCTTTCGAGAACTCACCAGATTCTGCGTGTACTTCGTGCCGTAGTCATCGGTGTGGTGCTTATCATCATCGGGCTTTTCGGTACGGAGTTCCTGGGGAAGGTTTTCACGAACCAGCCTCTGAACGAAGGCTACCTGTATGGCTCCCGATTCCCGTGGATATTTATCTACGGCGGGCTTGCGATGGTGCTTGTGGCCGGTTTCCGCATGTTCATTTACTTCTGCTTGCGTGGCTTGCTCCGCTTGGGTTATGGCGCGAACAACATCCTGGTGCTCGGCGCGACCGAGGCGGGCCGCAAGGTGGCCGAGGACCTCAAGAACACTCCGGCGCGTGGCCAGCGGGTGGTGGGCTTTGTGGATGAACGCTACCAGGTCATATCGCACGACTTTGCAGGCTTCCCGGTCTTGGGCAAGTATTCCGACCTTGCCGCCCTCGTAAAGAAGTACAAGGTTACGGGTATCGTGATTGCGCACGAAAGTTCTTCCCCGCAAGAAATTATGCGCGTGCTGGTGTGGATTTGTGAACTTCCCCTGCATATCTATATTGTGCCGGAGCTCTACCCGGTGGTGAACGGGCAGTTCAAGGGTAACCTCGTCTATGGGTTTGAACTGCAGGAACTTTTCGCGTTTACCATGCCGCCCTGGCAGGTGCGGGTGAAGCGCATTATCGACGTGCTGTTTGGCGCGTTTCTGGGTTTTTGCTCCCTGCCGGTTTGTTTGCTCGCGGCTATAGCCATCAAGTTGGAAGACCACGGACCGGTTTTTTATTCGCAGGAACGCATCGGCCTGTATGGCAAGCCCTTTACGGTCTACAAGTTCCGCACCATGCGTACCGATGCCGAAAAGTTCGGCGCCCAGTGGGCAACGAAGGATGACCCGCGCATTACGAAGGTGGGCAAGTTCCTGCGCAAGACCCGTATTGACGAGCTCCCGCAGATTCTTTGTGTATTGAAGGGCGACATGAGCATGGTGGGCCCGCGCCCTGAACGTGCCGTGTTTATCAGCAAGCTTCGCGAACAGATTCCGTTCTACATCAGCCGCCTCAAGATGAAGCCGGGCCTTACGGGCTGGGCGCAGGTGCGTCACCATTACGATACGAGCATCGAGGACGTGCAGATTAAACTACAGTACGACATGTATTACTACGAGAACATGAGCCTGCTCTTGGATTTCCAGATTCTCGTGCGGACGGTCTACGTTGTGTTGACCGGTAAAGGAGCGCAGTAAAATTCGGAATTCGGATTTATGAATTAGGAATTAATTTATACTTTTTCATTTTGAACTTCGAATTCTAAATTAACCTTGACCGATCTTTTAATTAACCTTAACTCCGAATTCCTAATTCCTAATTAACTATGTACGGCGATAACTCGACTCCCAAATTTCCTACCGAAGATGCTCTTACGATGATTCGCCTCGCGCTTGCCGAAGACGTGCGCACGGGCGATGTGACCAGCGAATGGACCATCCCTGCCGACCAGAAGCAGCATGCCCGCCTGATTGCAAAAGAAGATGGCGTGCTTGCGGGCCTCCCGGTGATTGAACTCGTGTTCCAGGAACTCAAGGCAAACGTGAAGGTAACGCTCCACAAGAAAGATGGCGACGTGGTGAAGAAAGGCGACCTGATTGCCGAAATGGACGGCACGACGCACGAACTCTTGACGGGCGAGCGTACGCTCCTGAACTTTATCCAGCAGCTTTCCGGCGTGGCGACTGTCGCGCATACCTTCCAGGAAGCCCTGAAGGGCGGGAAAACCAAGGTGCTCGATACCCGCAAGACGGTTCCCGGTTTCCGCACGCTGCAGAAGTACGCCGTGCGCGTCGGTGGCGGTTCCAACCACCGCATGGGCCTCTTTGACATGGTGCTGGTGAAGGACAACCACATCGCTGCTGCAGGTGGCGTGCTCCAGGCGCTTGAAGTCGTGAAGAAGAACAACACGCAGGGCCTGATGGTCGAAATGGAAGTCGAAAACTTCGATCAGCTGCGCGCACTCCTGAATAAGGGGGTAGACGTCATCATGCTCGACAACATGAGCAACGAGATGATGGCCGAGGCCCTCAAGATTATCAAGGAAAGCGGTGACAAGTGCCTGGTGGAAGGCTCGGGCAATATGACGCTCGAACGCGCGAAGGAAATCGCGACACTCGGCCTCGATTACATCTCTGTCGGTGCGCTCACGCATAGCGTGAAGGCGCTCGATATCTCGATGCGCATTTAGTTTTTTGATTTGCACATGAAAAAGAGTTTGGATAAACCTGCACGGAAGTCGAATCGCGAAACTTTTAGCTTCGTCGTGGATGTGGGCAACTCCCACACGGTTTTGGGTATTTTCAAGGGCGACAAGGTGGTGGACCACTGGAGGCTTACTACCCGCAAGGAAACGACGAGCGACGAAGTGATGAACCGCATTGGCGGACTTGTGCGCTTTTCGAAAATCAAGCCGGCAGAAATTACGCACGTGGGCCTGTCGACGGTGGTGCCCGCGCATGAGCGCCCCTGGATCAAGGCCTTGCAGACGCTCCTCAAGCGCCCGGTGCAGGTGGTAAGTTCCAAGAACTGCCTCGGTTGCCCGATTGCCTACCCGAACCCGGCGTCGCTCGGTGCCGACCGCTTGTGCAACATTATCGCACTCCGTGACCGTGGCTACAAGGATGCCATCGTGGTGGATATGGGCACGGCAACGACATTTGACGTGATGAAGGACGGCGGCTTCGCTGGCGGTATAATTATTCCGGGCATTAGCGCGAGCCTCGACGTTTTGACCGAGAAGGCGGCGCGCCTGTTGCCGGTAAGCATCGAGTGGCCGGAACACGTTATTGCAAACAATACCGACGATGCCATCCGCGCGGGTCTTCTGTATGGTTTTATGGCGGAACTTGAAACCTTGGTGGCAAAGATCAAGGACGAAATGGGCAAGAAGAAGGTTCCTGTGTTTGCGACGGGTGGCTGGGGCCGCATGGTGATGGGGCACAGCAAGGTGATTGATACCTACGACCCGTACCTGACCCTGAACGGTGTGCGCCTGGTGGCGTTGCATGGCAATTCTGCCGCAGAACTGGAGCGAGACTCCGACGAGTAATTAAAGAGAGGTCCCTATGCGTTGCTTAGTTACCGGTGGTGCAGGATTCCTGGGTAGTCACTTGTGTGAACGTCTGCTGAACGACGGTCATGAGGTGATTTGCCTTGACAACTACTTTACGGGCCGTATGGTGAACGTCGCTCACCTGCGCGATAACCGGAACTTCGAGCTCATTCGCCACGACGTGACGGAACCGATTTTGCTGGAAGTGGACCGCATCTTTAATCTCGCGTGCCCCGCGAGCCCCATTCATTACCAGTTCAACCCGGTGAAGACCATCAAGACGAGCGTGATGGGTGCAATCAATATGCTTGGCATGGCGAAGCGCGTGAAGGCGCGTATTCTGCAGGCCTCTACCAGCGAAGTCTACGGCGACCCGGCGGTACACCCGCAGACCGAAGACTACTGGGGCAACGTGAACCCCATCGGTATCCGCAGCTGCTACGACGAAGGCAAGCGCGTTGCTGAAACGCTCTTTATGGATTACCACAGACAAAATAACGTGGACATCCGCATCGTGCGTATTTTCAATACGTACGGCCCGCGCATGCTTATGAACGATGGTCGCGTGGTGTCAAACTTTATTGTGCAGGCGCTCAAGGGCGAAGATCTCACGATTTACGGCGACGGCAGCCAGACCCGCAGTTTCTGCTATGTGGATGACCTCATCGAAGGTTTTGTGCGCATGATGAACCAGGACAAGATTATTGGACCCGTGAACATCGGGAACCCTGGCGAATTTACAATGCTTGAACTTGCGAAGGAAGTGCTTGACCTTACCGGCTCCAAGAGCAAGATTGTGTACAAGCCTCTCCCGGGTGACGACCCGAAGATGCGTCGTCCGAATATTGATCTTGCGAAGTCTGCCCTCGGTTGGGAACCGACAATCCCGCTGCGCCAGGGTCTCGAGAAGACGATTGTCTACTTCGAGGAACTGCTCAAGTGCGAACGCTAGCAGTTTGCAGATACTAGGACTTGTCATGCCCGGCCTAACCGGGCATCTTTATTTCTTTTAATAGGATTACTTACAGCCTACTACTTTGCAGATAGGGCAGTTTTCGGGCTTGTGACCCATTGCCTTGCAGTACGTGCGCCCAAAGTAGATAATCTGCAGGTGGCGCTTTTCCCATTCTTCCTTCGGGAAAATCTTCTTGAGGTCGGCCTCGGTCTGTTCCACGCTACTGCCGTCCGATAGTCCCCAGCGCTTGGCTAGGCGGTGGATGTGCGTATCGACGGGGAAGGCGGGAATCTTGAAGATGTGGCTCATCACGACGCTTGCTGTCTTGTGGCCTACGCCGGGGAGTGATTCAAGTTCTTCGAAGGTGCGGGGGACTTCGCCGCCGTATTTCTCGACGAGCGTTTTCGACAGGTTGTAAATGTTTTTGCTTTTCGTGTTGAAGAATCCGCACGGCTTGATGATTTCTGCAATCGCGTCGATGCCGAGCTTGACCATGGCGGCGGGCGTTTTCGCTTTTTTGAACAACACCTTCGTTACCTGGTTCACGCGGATGTCGGTGCATTGCGCGCTCAATACGACGGCGACAAGCATCGTGTAGGCGTTTGAGTAGTCCAGCGGAATCGGCGGGTTCGGGAAGAGTTCGTCCAGCTTTTCGCCGATGAACTTGATCTTGTCCGTTTTTTTCATGTCCTGCGCCTCCTTTCGTCTTTCGTCTGTAGCGAGCCGCATTGCGACGCAGCGTACTTTCGTCTAGTTTAGTCGCAGTCGCGCGTGAAGTCTTGTTGCATGTTGAAGCTGGGCATGTCGTCGGTCGGGTGGCCGACTTCGACGGCGGGGACGCCTGCGTATGTCGTGTGCGGGGGAACGTCGCAGAGCACCACCGCGCCCGCGCCAATCTTCGCGCAGTCGCCGATGTGGATGTTGCCGAGCAGCTGGGCGTGTGCACCGAGCATCACGCCGTTCCCGATTTTCGGGTGACGGTCGCCGGTCTCGTTGCCGGTCCCGCCAAGCGTCACACCGTGCAAGAAACTCACGTTGTTCCCGACAATTGCTGTTTCGCCGATGACGATGTTTGTAGCATGGTCAATCAGCAGGCCATGCCCAATTTTTGCGGCCGGGTGGATGTCCATGCCGAACTTGCGGCTCACGATATTCTGGAGCATCTTGGCGGGGAACGGGCGGTTCTCTGTCCAGAGGGCGTGTGCCACGCGGTAGGCCTGCAGGCCCTGGAACCCCTTGAACAGCAGGAGCGGTTCGAGGTAGCTGGTGCAGGCGGGGTCGCGGAGTACGGTCGCGTTCAAGTCCTTGCAGGCGGAAACGAGCAGTTCGGGGTACTTGATGTACAGCGCGTTGAACATCTTCTCGAGTTCCGCACGGTCGATGACTTCGCCCGCGAGTTGACAGGCGAGCGTTACGGATAGCATATCGGCAAAGTTCTTGCGGTTCAACACCTGCTCTTCGAGCATGAGCTTCGAGAGCGGTTCGTTGGCGGCTAGTTCCGAGGCCTCGTCGCGGAGGCGCTTTTCCATTTCTTCGACTGTCATAGCGAAAGCAAATATAGAAATTTGCGGGGGCAGGCGGGCTAGTCGACGAGTTTCAGGAGTGCGCGGGCCGGGATGTGGAACCATCCGGGCCTGAACTCGAGTTCGTAGCAGGCCTCGTAAACGGCCTTCGCTAGAATATACGGGGTGGCTGCGCGCTCGAGGGTGTCAAGGTCGATTTGCGCATTGCCTGCATCTACGTGCGCGGCTTGCGCGTAGCCTTCGAGGAAGGCCTTTTCGCATGCGGTGCAGTCGAACCCGGATGTTGCTCCCGCATACTGGAAACTGCGCAACATGCCTGCGACATCGACAAGTGGGGAGCGCAGTGCCCTGCGGTATTCGAGACTGCGGGTAGGTTCGCCTTCAAAATCGAGAATTTTGAAGGCCGGCGCGCTTGATGCCTGCTTGGCTAAAGACTGCGCGGTCGTTGCGGCGGATACCAGCACCTGCCCCAGGTGGTAATCCCCGTGGATGCGCTGCGGTGTGAACAACTCGCTGCCGGTTGGCGCTCCGAACGCATCTTTCGCCATGCGCTTGAGTTTCGGCAAAGTCGCTTTCACCTTTTCGGCGAGTTCGCGCATTTCATTGCCTGCGGAAATTTCTGTGTCTGCCGCATCTGTCGCGCCCGCCGCATCTGTTGCGCCTACGACCATACGGTTCAAAAGATGTTCCAGCTTGTCAAATGGAATTTCGGGATTTTGCGCGGGCGTGCCCGGGAGTCCCCTGAGGGCGTGGTGCATCTTCGCGGTCGCTGTCCCGAGAGCCTCGGCGCACGGCGCGTCCATCACGCTGTTGAAATACGCCCACGCATCCTGCATGCCGGTTGCACGTTCCTCGAGAATCCCAAGGGTGTAGTGTTTTCCCGTGGCATCTGCGTAGTAGCATGTGCCGTAGAGCTGCGGGCTCACACCGGAGCGTTTGCGGTCGAGTTGCTCCATGATTTCGACCTCGGGATGTATTCCCGGTAAAAGCCTGCGGTACAGCTTGAAAAAAAAGTGTTCGGAAGCGAATGCGGAATTGCTCTGCTCGGCATCGAGCGGGGCTATATCGAAAAGCTCGTGCAGGGAAACATCTACGGGGAAATTCTCTGTCTGCATGAACATAAACTCGCCGGACGTTCCTCTGTATCTTGCCTTCTCGCAAGAAAACACGTCGTAAAAAAAGTCGGCAGTGCGGGTCTCGTCTTCAATGATGGCGTAGAGGTCGGGCTCGCAGTTTTCGCTTGCGGCAAAGTTCACGCGGACGATGGAGAGAATCGTTTCCCCGATGGCGACGCGGTCCACGGTCTCGATGGATTCGATCTTGCGGCCCTTGCCCATGAACCAGCGCTTGCTTGCGATGTCTTGCATGCTAAACATGTGCAAAATTATAGCAATAAGCGTGAGAACTTGCCTGAAAGATGCTCCGAATTTTACCGCGGGGCATATAAATGCGTTTGAATCTTTTGTTTTATACGCCCCTTCAGTTGCTATTTAAGAGCAAAGAGGCTTCATCTGGATTGTTTTTGCATTCGGGGGCATATAAGAAGGGGATAATCCTTGTTTTTATATGCCCCAAAATCGCATCCTGTGTTAAAAACGAATTAGTTTTTATGTAAAATCGCAAAAAGGGGCGTATAAAAGGCGCGTGTTTGTTCCTTTTATATGCCCCGCGCTTTTTTCTTCAGCCAACAGGGGCGTATAAATGCATTTTTTTTGCGATTTATATGCCCGCCAGCCTATTTCCGTGCGGTCAGTGCGCTAAAGTACCCCTGCGAGCGGAGAGTCGCGAGAACTTTTAGTTTGTTTGCAGTCGTTTCTGCGGGCAACCCGTCAATAACGTACTGCGGAATCCGCTTGAGCGGCTTGAACTGCGGGGGCACATCGCTGTAATCGCACAGTTGCCATGCGCAAAGCAGTTTCCCGACGAATTCGTCCCACGGGAAAACGTCGGCAGGGGCAAGGTAGAAGCGTGCGGGCTTCTCGAAATCGCGGGCGTCTAGCAGGAGCGAGCCGTCCTTATAACATGCAAGAAGCGCAGCCTGCCTCTCTTTCATCTGGGTGGCGGGCTGCGCAGGAATAGTCAGAACGAGTTGCATTCGGCGCAGGCGTTATGCGGCGAGAACTTCACGCTGGATCTGGGAATACTGGTAGCCAGAAATGGATGTGATTTTGAGAATCAAATCCCGCGCGAGTCCTGCACGGATGAGGGCCCTAGCGTAATTCAGCTTGTTCATATCGGGAGAAGTCATAGGAACCTCGAAATAGATTGTGGAACTTATTTTCTAGTCAGAAAATAGTTTATTTTTTCAAAAAAAGAAGAGTGTTTTGAGCAGGTTTTTTGCGAGTGTAAGTTTGCTCACATTACACTTTTTTGTAGCGTTTTTGTAATTAATTGTGCGATAATGAGTTACAAAAAAAATGCTGTTTTTTGCGGAATTTAGCCGTATTCAAACTTTCGTGATTTTTGTCACGCTGATTTGTTTCGGTGTCGTCTAAATCTCTTTGAGCACTGGAAAAACCTTGCGGTATTTTAGCAGGGATTCCATGTCGAGCGACGCCGAAATTACACATTCTTTACCCGATTCCGCCTGCGCGATAACTTCACCTTGCGGGTTGATAATTTGTGAATTTCCTGTGTACTTTCCATCTGGCGAAACGCAGTTCACTGCGGCGACATACGCCTGGTTTTCGATGGCGCGAGCCTTGAGCAAAGTGTTCCAGTGATTGATTCTTGCTTCGGGCCAGGCGGCTTGCACCGTGAAGAGGATCGCTCCCGCCTTTACGGCATCGCGGTAGAGTTCCGGGAAACGCAGGTCGAAGCATATTGTCGGCGCGATGGTCCATTCGTTGATTTTGAATAAATTAATATTGTCGCCTGCGCAGAACTTTCCCTGTTCCATAAAGAATGGCTTGCGCTTGTCGTAATACGCATATTCGTCGGCGTTGCACGGCATATATACGCTCGCGTGATTCGTGAGCGGCGCCGTCCTAATATCGCAAGCATTCTTGACAGAAATCCCTGCACCCATGACCGCACATCCCGTGCGGACTGCTAGTTTGTACAAAAACTGCGCAGTCTCGCCTGCGCTTTCGCTTGAAAAATCCTCGGCGGCGCTTTCCGGGTGCAGCGGAAGGTAGCCTGTGGCGAACATCTCGGGCAACACGATGAGTCCCGCATTGGCTTTGCCTTCCAAAGAGTCGGCCTCCATGCGGATCCCTTGCGTGAGCGCCTCGACCTTGGCGAAGTTTTTCGCCTTGTCGTTCGGCGCGACTTCCATTTGCACTAGAAAAATCTCAAGCATACCGCGAGAAATATAAATTTTCCCGAACTGCAGCGTGTTTCCGGTGGTCGCACCACCCTATAAAATTCTAATTTAGTACATATGAGATTCCGTTCCCTGCTCCTTATTGCGCTGTTCCTGGTGACATCCCTTTTTGCGGCGACGCCTACGCCTGTCGTGGGTGTTGTGCTCGAGATGGGGTCTGACCTCCCGCTTGATGGCGTGCAGATTACCTACCGTTCGGGCAAGAAACTTGCAAAGACTTCTTCGGATGGCCGTTTCGAGTTTACCGTAGATTCCAAGAACGCTTCCCTCGTGTTCCAGAAAGAGGGCTATGACAGTGTGTACGTGGACCTGCAGGATTATGCGGATTTGCTCGATATGGTCGTGACGCTTTCGAGCGACTTGCGCGACTTGGGCTCGAGTACGATTGTCGGTGGCGGTGAACCTGTGAAGTGGGAACCGGAACGCAAGGTGTCGCTCGACAAGCTCGAAGATGCTGCCGGCATGCGTTTTGATATTACGGAACACCTGAGCCAGATGCCCGGTATTTCGGGCCAGAAGGATTTCAGCAGCGCTCTCTATTACGAGGGTTCCCGCGCGGGTGACGTGGCGTACCACCTCGGGCGGCTTCGCATACCCAACATGCGTCACCTAGATATCGGTTTCCCGGGCAACCTTTCGGTTGTGAACCCGCACATACTGAGCGGCATCGAGATTCACGACCACTACGGTAGCGGCCCGATTGGTCAGGGACTTGCGACCTCGGTGCAGTACATTCCCGAGCAGACGAAGGGCGAGTGGGGGCTCAAGGGCTCTGCGGGCCTTACGCTCCAGGAAATCCAGTTCGATTCCCCGTTCCTGTTCTGGGACAGTTTCCGCTTCGCCTTCCGCAGGCTCGATGGCGACATGCTCAAGAACTTGGGCGAGAAGTTCTTTACTGAATTCAAGAAGCGCGATGGTGACTGCGCGAGCGATTGCCGCGTGAAGTCGTCGGACCCGTTCGACCTTACGGCGATGGATTTCTACACGCAGTTGAATGGCTCTGATTCCATGGGCAACACGTGGGCGCTGCGAGCCCTCTACAGCATGGACGAATATTCCATAAGCCAGGATACCTCGACAGCGTACGATGAGGTGAATTCGGTCGATATTATCAGGGGCGAACAGACATACCTTGTCGTGGGTGCGGAATACGCCTCCAAGTTCGGCACGAGCCTGCATGCGGGTGTTGTGCGCGAGTACCTGAGCGATACAATCCAAGATACTACGGGTTTCAGGAGCAACGCCTCGACGAAGGAGATGGCCGCGTTTATTGATGCCTACGAGCAAACGCATACGACCTTCAGCGTGGGCGCCGACAAGCAGTTTAAGACCAAGTTGCTCGGTTCTGCCGTGAGCGGGGCGCTGCTTTACGAACATCATCTCCTTGACCGCAGTTACATTGACTTTGGCGGGTCGCAGCCCGATGACTACCAGACGGGCGTACTTTCGGGAGTGAGCCGTTTTGACTGGAAGGGCGACTACTCGCAGACGATATTCTCGCTTGGTGCGGTAGCCGATGCGATGGACCACAATGCACGCCCGACGGTGTCTGTCGATTTCGAGAAGAACCTGACCGAAAAGGATACCACGTACTGGCGAGTGTTCGGTAATGCCGCGTACCGTAGCGACTGGAAGCACCTTTACGATGACGGTGACCTTACGGGGCGCCTTGAGACGGGTGCGTCTGCAAAGCTTGGAATGGGCTACAATTCCAAGTACTTGCTTGCGCAGGCGAGCGGCTTTGGCCGTTACTACTTCGACCCGGTGATGCCTCTCCCCAAGGCTTATGCGCAGTATAAGGATATTACGCCGGTGGATTATGCCTGGGTGCTCGGCGCGAATGCCCGTATGGAATGGAAGACCTCGCACCACTTCTCGATGGCGACGAACGTGAGTTCCGTCTACGGTGAATACGAACTGGACGAGGGCTCGCTCCCGTGGGAAGCGAACTCCAGGCTGGATATCATTTCGCACTTCAGGTTCTACCCGCGCAAGGATTCGCTGTTCTCGATTATCCTCACGCACCATGCCGCGTTGCACCGCCCGCTGTACTATTACCGGATAACGCCGTCAGACCCGATGACACGCGAGAACGGAACCCGCATGCTTCGTGACCTGAACGAATTTACTGACATGTTCAGGACGGACATCCGCGTGAATCTTGACATCATTCGCGAGAAGGGTTTCTTCCGCAAGTCGCGCTTCTACCTGGAACTGGACAACGTCTTTGCGAATCTCGATGTGAGTGCGCTGAAGTTCCTCGGTTCCGAGAATGCGCGTGAACGCTCGTGGGTCACGCAAGATAACGACAAGAACTCGGAGAACGGCTTCAGGCTAGAACCCTTCATGGCGAAGGGCATGGGACTCTACTTCCAGTTTGGCGTCGAAGTCCAGCTGGGAATTTAGCGGCAATGAAAAGTGGTTTTTCGGTGTCGTCATGTCGCAGCCGAACTTGTTCGGCAAGGACATCCATTGCGTTTCTTTTAATTGCGGTTTTATGGGGGGCTGCCTTTTGCTTTGCCCACGAGACAGACATACCCTTTGAACCCAAGAAGCCGGAAAAGCCGCTGCGGTTCTGTACCGCCGCCAAGCAGTGGGTGGAATACGCGAGCAAGGATACGAACCTAGTCGAAATCACGAACATGAAGGGGCTGCGCATGGACCTGCGTTACGGGACTTTTAACAACGTAACGGGGCATGATATGTACTGCGGAATCCAGCGGGCGTTCGTGCACCGCGATGCCTTGCCGAAGTTGAAGCGTTCACTTTCACTTATCGCGAAGGAACTGCCCGGTTACACGCTCGTGATATTCGATGCGGCGCGCCCGATGTACGCGCAATCCGCGCTCAAGCAGGCGGTCGTGGGCACGCCGTATACGAACTACGTGTCTTCGGGAAAGACGGGCGGGCTCCACAATTACGGCCTCGCGCTGGACCTTTCGCTGGCTGATTCCACGGGCGTTTTGCTCGACATGGGAACAGATTTCGATTCGTTCGAGCGCTGTGCGGGCGAGGTGGGCGAGGCCGATGCCCTCAATAGCGGGCGACTCACGCAACAGCAGGTCGATAATCGCAAGCTCTTGCGCAGCATCATGAAGCGTGCCGGCTGGGTTTCGCTTTCAAGCGAATGGTGGCACTTTAACGCCTACACGCGGGCCTATACCAAGGAACACTACCCGCTGTTCCCGATGTAAACCGGCTATTGAATGGCTCGCCTATAATACGGGTTACTTTATCGCCATTGCCGCGTTTAGCAACTTGACGGAAACGCCTTTTGACCGGAGAAACTGGGCAATTTTTTTCTTTTCGGTCGCAAATTTCCTGTTAGCTCGTGCTTCTCCGCGCTTTTCTCCTTCAGCGCGCCCTTCCGCGCGTCCTTCAGCGCGTCCTTCCGCGCGTCCTTCAGCGAGTCCTTTGGCACGCCCTTCTGCAAGACCTTTCTCTAGTCCTTCTGCGCGGCCCTTGTTGCGTGCGTAGCTCATGCATGCGTTGTATTCATCCCTGTCAATCATACCCGTCGCGACCTCCGTAATAAACCTTGCCTTCGCCTTGCTGACCAGTAACTGCCTGTAGACTGCCCTCACGACCTTGTCTACGCCGTGCGGCATGGCATTTGCTGTCGGCATGTTCCTGAATAGTTCTATCCACTGGTTTTCCAGTGATTCGCCCTCCTGTGGGACATACCGGGTCAAGTCTATGATAATATACTTTTTCTTAGGATAGACCGTCAAGGGGTGGGGCTTTCCCACGTCGGCAGTGCGGAAAAGCGCCAGTTCTTCGCGAAAATGCCTGCAGAACGGCACCCTGAAGTTACAGATCCATATGGAATACACCGTCGGCATGAGGTAGGGGTGTTCTTCCCGCTGTTTCACGGTTGCCTCGGCATCCATCGCAATTTTTGCGTTGGCAGAAAGCAGCATGGAGTATAGCTCGATGCGATCTAGGAAATCCTCTTGAATTGCACGTTGCATCTCTACGTCGATGAACTTCCCGCACATTGTCCTTGCGTGTATGTCGAAACTGCCCGATTTCTCGTTGCCAGCCTGGTTTCGCAACTTGACTGTCGGCTTGAGGTGGTCGACGGACTTTATCCTGCGATCCCCTTCAAGGTGCAAGACCGCATTCAAGAAGTGGATGAGGTTCTTCTTGTTCTTGAAGATTTTCTTGAATACAGGGTCGTATGTCGGATCGAAGAATTTTTTCTTGCGGATCTCCGCTTCCTTCTCTCTAATTTTCTGTTGGCGAGTCTTTTCCATGCCCCTATAATTGCAAGAAGCGTGCCAATCAAGAAATGGCGAATTTGTACGAAAAACGGCATTCTCAGGAAGTGCGACCTGCTGATTAATCGCTTAAATCACTGATTTATGGATTTTAATCAGTAAGGGGCAATGTCTTGATGCTGGCGCGCTTGAGGCGGTCGTTCAGGGCGATGCCGATTCCCTTGTTGGGTATCGGGTCCACAAGAATCAAATCGTAATTGGGCGTATCCAGGTCGTGCATGTAGGCGTATAGCCTTGCGGTCGCCTCGGTCATGTCACCCGTTGCAGACAAGTTCACTGTGGCAGGAATCGCTCCGGCCTGGTTCCCGAACGCGATGCGCGCAGTATGCTCCGGCAGTTTGTAACCTGCGGGCACTTCTCCGAAATAGAGCGGCACCTGCGGGCGGTAATGCGTATCGCACTGGCCCGGCGCCTGCATGGCCTGCCCGGGCTTGCTTGTGGATTCCTTGACGGCGACTTCGCCGAGCACCGCCTTGAACATCTCGGGCGTAATCGCCCCCGGGCGGAGCACTGTCGGCACATCTCCGGCAAGCGAGATGATGGCGCTTTCGACCCCTACGGAGCACGGCCCGCCATCGACGATTCCCGCGATGCGGTCCGCAAGCTGTGCGGCTACGTGCTCTGCGGTCGTTGGGCTCACGTGCTTGAACAGGTTTGCGCTCGGGGCTGCAAGCGGGAGTCCCGATTTCTTGATAATCGCCTGCGCTACGGGGTGGCTCGGGAACCTTACCGCCACCGAGGGCAGCCCGCTCGTGCAAAGGTCGGGGATGCAGTCCTTCTTCGGGAGGATGATGGTCATCGGGCCTGGCCAGAAGGCTTCTGCCAGCCGGTATGCGCTTTTGGGAATGTCGCGGGCGACGTTCTCCAGTTCCGCGATGTCGGCAATATGCACGATAAGCGGGTCAAACGTCGGGCGCTCCTTGGCGGCAAAAATCTTCGCAAGCGCTTCGGGGTTGTATGCGTTCCCCGCAAGCCCATAGACGGTCTCTGTCGGGATGGCGACGACCTCGCCGGCCTTTAGCAGGTCGGCTGCTTCCGAAACGCTTGTCCAAGGAGGGAATTTCATTGCATTCCCAAAAATAGAAAATGGATGGTTGTTTTGCCATCCATAAAATATTGTAGTGATGTTTGCCGGGCGCGAGCCCTAGTGCTTTATGCCGGGGTGCTCGGTGCTGCAGGTTCGTCCTTGCGGCCGAAGGCAAACACCTTGTCGCATGCTCCGTTAAAGCGCTTCCAGATCTTATCGGACTGTTCGCGGGGAACCGCACCGACTTCCTTCCACAGTCTGCGCAGGTGCTTCACCTTGTTCATCGCGGCGGCGACGGTGGCCTCGCTCAGGTCGGTGAGCAGGTCTTCGGCCTGTTCGCACAGGAGCTGCTTCTTCTGGAGGTTGTTCTCGCGGGCCTGTTCCTGGATGTCGAGCTGGTCGCGGCGGCGGGTAAAGAAGTCGTCGCAGGCGCTACGGAATTCCTTGTGGATTTCGGAATCCTCGACGCCGCAAGATCCGAGTTCGCGCCATTCCTTCTGAATGTCGCGTACAGCATCGGCGAGCTGGTTAGAACCTGCGCTTTCGGCGAACTGCTTCACCTTGCCAATCAGTTCCAGCTTGCGGGCCTTGATTTTGTCGAGCTGCTTCTTGAGGCCTTCGTCGCTTGCTGCCATGGCGGTAATGAACAGGTTCATCTTGGAATTGTACCGCTCGTTGATAGCCTCGACGGATTCCTTCGGCACCATGCCGATGGCCTTCCATTCCTCGCGGATGGCCTTGATGGCTTCGGTCGTTTCTGCAGTTACGTTGTTTGTATCCATCGCGTCGAGCTTGTCGCAAAGGGCGACCTTCTTCGCTAGATTGGCCTGCTTCTCGTTGTCCATTTCCTCGAAGTGGCTTCGCTTCTTGTCGAAGAATGCGTCGCACGCACTGCGGAAGCGGGTCCAGATTTCCTCGGACTTGCTCTTGGGCACGGGACCGGTGGCCTTCCAGGCATCCTGCAACTGCTTGAGCTTGTTGGAGGTCGCGTTCCAGTCGGTAGATTCCTTGAGAGCCTCGGCTTCCTCGATGAGTTTCAACTTCTTCTCGAGGTTCGTCTCGCGGTTCTGGTCTTCTTGCTTGATGCTTTCCTTGTACTGGGCAAAGAATGCGTTCGATGCGGCCTTGAACCTTTCGATAAGCGCGTTCAGGCTTTCCTTGGGCACCATGCCGATGTTCTTCCAGTTTTCCTGGATTTCCTGCATGGCCTTGTACTTGTCCTTCCAGAAGATTGTGGTGTCGGCGACCAGGTCCTCGATCTTCTTGCAGAGTTCCTGCTTGCTTTCGAGGTTCTTCTGGCGTTCGACTTCACGTTCTTCGATAAACTGCGAGCAGTTGTCGCGAATCTGGGTAAACAGGGCCTGGAACTTGTCGCGGAATTCCGCGAACTTCGCAGGGGAGACGGGGCCGATGTTCTTCCACTTGTTGCTGAATTCGCGCAGCTTGTTGAGCACGTCCTGGCTACCGGGTTCCTTGGCGAGCATTTCCATCTCTTCGAGGATGCCTGCACGGTCCTTCTCGTTGTGCCAGGATTCCCACTGGCGCATTTCCTGGAAACGCTCGGTAGCGCTCTTGTACTCGAGCCACAGGTCGTGGTACTTGAACTTCTGTTCGCCCACGATGTTCTTCCATTCGGCGAACGTGTCGCGGAGCTTCTGGCTCAGGTTCTTGAAGTCTTCGTTCTCGTCGAAGCCCTTTACGCGCTCGATAAGCTTGCGGAGCTTTTCGGCGTTTTCTTCGTAGCGCTTCTGGGCGGTCTCTTCGAAGGCCGCAATCTTTTCCTTGAGCTTGTTGCGCAGGGCGTTGTAACTCTGGAGGTTCAGGTCGGAACCTTCGAGGAGCGGGAGCTTTTCCCATTCGCGCACGATGGAGTGCACGTGCTTCTGGGTCGTTTCCGAAACTTCGGAATCGGCGATGGCCTGCAGCATGTCAAGCAACTGCTTGCGGGCCTTGTCCTCGTCGGCGGTGTCAACTTCCGTTTCGGTAACTGCGGTGTCGGCCTTCTTGAGTTCCTGGCTCTTGAGGAGGGCGAGATTGAAGCGCTTTACCGATTCTGCATCCATGATGGACTTCTTCTCGTTCCATTCGGCAACGATTTCGGCGATGCGGTCTGCCTTTTCGCTTGCATTGTCAGAGGCGATGATGCCCTCGAATTCTTCAAGGAGGGCAGAAAGCTGCTGTTTGCTCGCCTCCTTCTCGGCATTCGCCTTTTCGGCGGCAGCGCGTTCGGCATCGGCTTCGGCGAGGAACTTCTTGTAGCTTGCGTAGATTTCGTCAAGGGTTGCCTGCTTGTCGCCCATGCCGAGGGTTTTCGCCTCGTTCATCAGGGCTTCGAACTGGTCCTTGACCTCTTGCGGGTTCTTTTTGCCGGCGAGCGAGTGCGCCTGCTGGATAAGCGCGTTCCTCTTGCCGTTGAGCAGGGCTTCGGCCCTCTTGCCGCCGTCTTCGACTTCCTTCTTGGCGCGGATCTTTTCGATGGCGATTTTCCTTACAGAGGAGTGCTTCGAGCTCTTCGAAATATCCGTGAGCGAGGATTCCGATTCAATGCGGTCCACTGCGGTCTTTGCAATTTCTTCCTTGGCATCCTTATTGGCGGCGTACGTGAGCACGTTGACCTTGCCCGTCTTCTTGATGAGTTCCAGGCGGAGCTCGGAGTTGGGCATGGATTTTGCAAGTTCTTCGGCATAGCGGGTGTCCTTGATGTCGTCTACGTACTTGAGTACTTCCGCGTTTGCCGGTTCACGATAGTCCTTGAGCATCTTGGTGACTTCTTCAAAATAACGCGATTCAGCCAAGCGACGTACACCTGCCTCGCTGTCCTTCTTCGAAATTGCCGAAAGGGACGGAATCAGGGTAAGTTTTTTAACGGCTGCGGTTCTAACGCTACTATCTTCATCCGAAAGGGCAATGCGTTCCAAGGTGCTCTGTTCGCGAACGTCCATGTCTTCGACAGCTTCGAGTCGCTTTTCAGGGTTGGAATTCTGCCATTTCGGTCTCAATGCATCCAATAAGCTCATAGGAATCTCCAGTAAGTTGGCGGGCCTTGATAAGGTCCGTGTATCATAATCTAAATAAAAAGATTACAAGTGGTTTAAGAAAATCTTGTTTTTTTGGCAAATAAACGGGTAGAAACGGGGTGCAGTTTACCTATCTTTGGGGGTAAAATGGCAAAACGCATACCCAAAACGGAAGCGCCCGAGCAAATTCGAGTGAAACACGCCCCGGAAACCCTGGAGCGGTTCTGCGAGGTGTATATCCCGCAGGCGCCCTCCGTCTATACTTACGGAGTTCCTTCCGGGCTGTTTGCCGGCCCTGAAATCCGGCGGGGGAGCGTGGTCTGGGTGCAGTTTGCCACCCGCAAGGCACCGTCGCTTGCGGTTGTCGCGAAGGTGCATACGGAAAGGCCCGCGTTCAACGTGCGGTGCGCCTACCCGCATGCGTCGGGCTACGTTTTTAACGAGCGGTACATGGAATCGCTCGAATGGGTGGCGCGTTACTATATAAGCACGCCGATGAAGGCGCTGGACGTGTTCTGGCCTGCCGATTTCGGGAAGTATCTCGATGCGCTTGCGGCAAGGCAAGCGGAGGCTGGCGAAGTTTCGGGCGAGGAAGGTGCGGCTGCCCAGATGCCCGCGCGCCCCGACGTGCCTCCGCTTACCGACGAACAGCAGGTGGCGCTCGACTCGCTCGTGTCCGACCTTTCGGGTACGGGCTTCCGGGGCTCGCTCTTGCATGGCGTGACCGGTTCGGGCAAGACGCGCGTGTATCAGGAACTAGCCTACGAGGCGTTGAGCCGCGGGTTGCGCGTCTTGATTCTCGTTCCCGAAATCGGGCTCACCCCGCAGACGGCGGGCCGGTTCGAGGACTTTTTGCGGGTGCCCGTGCACGTGCTGCACTCGGCGCTCTCCGCCCCGAAGCGGCGCGAATCCTTCGTCTCGATTCTGGAAGGGAGCGCGCGCGTGGTTCTCGGGACCCGGAGCGCGATACTTGCACCGTTCGATTTCGATGTCGTGATTCTCGACGAGGAACACGATTCCTCGTTCAAGCAGCAGGACCCCGCCCCGCGCTACCATACCCGCGAACTCGCGTTCCACCTGGCCTACAAGTACGGGGCGCTCGTGGTACTCGGGAGCGCGACCCCCTGCATCGAAACTTTCCATAACGCAAGTACAGATAAATTAAAATACCTCAAGTTGCAGAAGCGCGCGACGTCGGCGAGCCTGCCCGAGGTGAGCATCGTCGATATGGGGAAGGTCCGCCAGCAGAAGGGGATCCTCATGTCGCCCGATTTGCGCGACGCCCTCGTGAAGTGCGTTGCGGATGGCGACCAGGCGATTGTGCTCATGAACCGTCGCGGGTATTCCAAGGTCCGCATTTGCGGGGAATGCGGCGAGACGCTCTACTGCAAAAACTGCCATGTGCCGCTCGTTTACCACAGGCAGTACAATTCCCTGCTGTGCCACTACTGCGGGCTGCTTTACCCGGTGAACACGCCGTGCCGTGCCTGCGGGGCCGAAACATACGAGTTCGTGGGCGGTGCCATCGAAAAGCTCGAGGAAGAAATCCTGGAGTGGGTGCCGGATGCAAAGATTGTGCGCATGGACCGCGATACCACGCAGAACGTGGGCTCGGTCGAGAAAATTCTGGAATCGTTCCGGAAGGGCGAATACAACATCCTGCTCGGCACGCAGATGGTCGCGAAGGGCCACGATTTCCCGGGCGTGAAGCTCGTGGGCGTCGTGGGTGCCGACAGCGGTTTCGGGATGCCCGATTTCCGCAGTACGGAGAGGCTGTTCCAGTTGCTGAGCCAGACGGCGGGGCGTGCGGGCCGTGCCGGGGGTACGGGTCGCGTGCTAATCCAGACGCAGAACCCGAACGAGCCGGTGATGAACTTCGCGCTCCACCACGATTTTGCGGGCTTTGCCGAGATGGAAACCCGCGATCGCAAGGATGCATTCTATCCGCCGTTCTGCAAGATGGTGGAGGTCTCCTTCGGGAGCCGTGACGAGGGCGCCCTGCGCGATGCTGTCGCCCGCGTGGAAGCGCTTTGCCGCGCCGAAAAGAGCCTGATGGTCATGGGCCCGGTGGATGCGTTTATCCCCGTGGTGCAGAACGTTCGCTGGGTAAAACTGTACCTGAAGTCGAACGACCTCTCGGCGGTGCGCCGAATCCTTTCGCCTGTCGTGAACGCGCCGAAACCCGTGTTCCCCGGCGTGGATATCAAGGTGGAAATCGAATAAAGAAAGGGTCCCGGTAAAAACCGGAACCCTGTTTTGAAATTGCGCGCGATGTATTAGCCGCAGTAGAAGTACGTCTTCACGAGCTTCTGCATGGCGGTCTTGGACTTCGTGACCTGGGCGCGGAGCGTCTTGTCCTTGAAGGCCTTCAGCTGGTCGATGATGCCGTCGATCATGGCGGGGCTGAACACGCCGAATTCCTCGTACACCTTCCTCTGCTTGGCAAGGCAGTCGGCAGATGCCCAGCAGCTGTCGGGCAGAGTGTCGAGCTTGCTCAAGAGCTTTGCGTTTTCCTTCTTGTGGATGTTCACGTTCACGTAGGTCTGTTCGGCCACTTTCAGGCCGTCCTTGAGGCTAAGCCCGTAGCGGCAGGCGACGCAGAGGCCGGCCATGAGCAGGTACACGTTGGCACTGGCATCCGGGGAGCGCATTTCCACGGTCTGCTTCTGGTGCGTGTCGTAACTCGTGCCCTTCTCGTTCGGGTTCGCGATTTTGCAGAGGTCGGTCTTCGATGCCCAGCCGAGCGGTACGCGTACCAGCACGGAGCGGTTGCGGTCACCCCAGCACACGTTGGTCGGGGCTTCCTGGTGGGGCACCAGGCGCAGGTAAGATGTCGGGTTCTGGTTGCCGAACGCGGTAATGGACGGGGCGAGCTTCATCATGCCGGCGATGGCGCGGCGGGCGGTTTCGCTGATGACTCCGTTCTTGAGCATCTGGTTGTTGCCGTCCTTCATGATGCGCATGTGGATGTGAAGGCCCGAACCCGCCTTGCCAACGGTAATCTTCGGGGCGAACGTCACGTCGAGGCCGAGCTGTGCGCCGAGGTTACGGATAATCCACTTGGCGATGGTGAGCTGGTTGGCCGCGTCTTCTGCCGGGCAGGGGAGGAACTCGATTTCGTTCTGCTCGTAGAGCTTGCCGTCTTGCGTGAAGTTGCCCACTTCGCTGTGGCCGTACTTGATCTGGCCGCCGGCCTGCGCGATGTAGAGCATGCACTGCTGGCGGAACTCGTTGAACTTCGCGAACGGTGCGGATTCGTGGTAGCCCTTCTGGTCCACTGCCGGGAATTCGCCCATGTCGTCGGCAATCACGTAGTATTCCAGTTCGCCCATGGCCTGGAATTCCATGCCGGTCTCCTTCTTGAAGGCTTCGCATGCCTTGTGGAGCGTGTATTCCGGGGAGGATTCGAGCGGCTGTCCGTCCTTGTTGAAGAAACTGCAGAGCAGGCAGAGAGTCGGGAGTTCCGCGAACGGGTCCATGAATGCGGAGGAGAATTTCGGCACCACGTAGAGGTCGGAAGAAGAGGCTTCGATGTAGCTGAACAGCGATGAACCGTCTACGCGTTCGCCGCAGCTGAGGATTTCGTCTAGGTAGTCGGCATCGTTGATGACGAAGTTGAGGGTCTTGAGACGGCCGTCTCCGCCTGCATACATGAAGTTCAGGTGGCGGATGCCATTGTCGAAGATGTACTTCTTGATGTCTTCCTTGGTGAATTTGTCGCGGGGCTTCTTGAGGGCCGTGACGAGAGCGTTGGCAGAATAAGCGGTAGATGCCATTTATTTTTCCTTTTTTTTGATGTTTTTTTTTCACTTTTTGGAAATAATACTGTCTACAATCTACCATTTTTCTTACAAAAAAGAAAACACTATATGAAAAAAATTTCCATATAGTGTAAAATTACGTCATTTTGTAATTATTTACGCTAAAACGCCGAAATTGCCTACGAGGGAGAACCCCTCCCTAGTCGTTATTTTCTTTTCTTTTTGACCTTAGGCGGCGTGTAGTTGCTGCCAATCTGGCCGCCGTTGTTCTGCTTGCGGGCCATGTCGCCCACCTTCTTGAACATTTCCTTCATGTCGTCGTACTGCTTGAGCACGGCGTTCACGCGCGAAATCTCGGTGCCCGAACCCTTCGCGATGCGGTTCTTGCGGCTTCCGTCCAGAATCTGCGGCTTCTTCCTTTCCTTCGGGGTCATGGAGCTGAGGATGGCTTCCACATAAACTAACTGCTTCTCGTCAATCTGGTCGAGCGGTAGTTTGTTCAAACCCGGGATGAGCCCGAGGATATCCTTGATGCGGCCGAGCTTCTTGATGGTGCGGAGCTGGTTCAGGAAGTCGTTCAGGTCGAACGTGTTGTTGAGAATCTTCTTCTTGAGGTCCTTCGCATCCTTTTCGTCAATAACCTGCTGCGCCTTTTCCACGAGGCTCACCACGTCGCCCATGCCGAGAATGCGGCTCGCCATGCGGTCGGGGTGGAACAGCTCGATATCGGGGAGCTTTTCGCCCACGCCGATAAAGCATATGGGCACGCCCGTCATCTTCTTGATGCTGAGTGCCGCACCGCCGCGGGTGTCGCCGTCCATCTTCGAGAGGCACACGCCCGTAAACGAGAGGCGCTGCCAGAAGGTCTCGGCCACGTTCACCGCTTCCTGACCGATCATCGCGTCGGCCACGAACAGGATTTCGTCGGGGTGGACGGCTTCCTTCGCCTTCTCGAGTTCCTGCATCAGTTCTTCGTCAATTTGCAGGCGGCCTGCGGTATCGTAAATCACGAGGTCGAAGCCGTTGTCCTTTGCATACTGGTAACCGTGCTTGATGATTTCCACCGGGTCGCCCTGGCCTTCTTCGTAGACCGGGATGCCGATAGACTTGCCGAGCACCTGCAACTGCTTGATGGCTGCAGGGCGGTACACGTCCGCTGCCACGAGGAGCGGCTTGCGTTTTTTCTTGCTGCGCATCCAGAGGGCAATCTTGCCGGCGAAGGTTGTCTTGCCGGAACCCTGGAGGCCCGCCATCATGATGCCTACCGGAGCGGGGCCGGAGAGGTTGATTTCCTTGGTTTCGCCACCCATGACGGCCACAAGCTCGTCGTGGATGATTTTCACAATCTGCTGACCGGGGGTCACGGAATTGAGAACCTCGCTACCGAGGGCCTTTTCCTTGACGGCCTTCACGAAGTCGCGGGTCACGTTGAAGTTCACGTCTGCTTCGAGGAAGGCGCGGCGCACTTCGCGCAGCGATTCGGCGACGTTTTCTTCGGTGAGCTTGCCCTGCCCGCGCAGGTTCTTGAGAGTAGATTCTAGAGAGTCGGTCAGCTGTGAAAACATAGTGAGCGCAAATATAGAATATTAGACGAAAGACTATAGACGAAAGACGATAGGGTTGCCGGTATAAATGCTAAATTTGCCAGCCATGAAGCCGTTAAGTGAGCGCACAGAGACCTTTACCGATTCCGTTATCCGCAGAATGACCCGCATCGCGAACGCTTGCGGGGCGATAAACCTTTCGCAGGGTTTCCCGGATTTCGACCCGCCGGAGGCGCTGACGAGGCGCTTGGCCGAAATTGCCCCTGTGGGGCCGCACCAGTATGCAATCACCTTCGGTGCTCAGAATTTTCGCGAGGCGCTGAGCGACAAGCAGTTCCGTTTTGGCGGATTGCGTTACGATCCGCAAACGGAAATCGTCATTACCTGCGGTAGTACCGAGGCGATGATGGCCTCGATGATGTCGGTCTGCAACCCCGGTGACAAGGTCGTGCTGTTCTCGCCTTTTTATGAGAACTATTCTGCCGACACTATACTCTGCGGGGCGACTCCCGTATATGTGCCGCTTTCCCCGGTGGATCTGAGCTTCGATGCCGACGTCCTGGAAAGCGCCATGAAACAGCCGGGCGTGAAGGCTCTCGTGCTGTGCAATCCGGCGAACCCGAGCGGGAAGGTCTTTACCCGCGAGGAACTTTCGGTAATCGCCTCCCTGGCAGTGAAGTATGACCTGTACGTGATTACGGACGAAGTGTACGAGCATATCATCTACGCGCCTCACCGTCACACGTATATCTCGACGCTTCCGGGAATGTTCGAACGCACCATCGAGTGCAGTTGCCTGAGCAAGACTTATTCAATTACTGGCTGGCGTCTCGGATACGTGCTTGCCGCGGCCCCCGTGATGGACCGCGTCAAGAAAGTCCACGACTTTTTGACGGTCGGCGCCGCTGCCCCGCTCATGGAGGCCGCCGTGACAGCACTCCGCTTCGATGATTCGTACTACGCGGGCCTGCAGGCGCACTATACGCACATGAAGCAGCTGTTTACGGATGGTTTGCGGAACCTGGGGCTCCGCTTCTCCGAACCGCAGGGTGCTTACTTTGTCCTAATTGATATTTCTGAATTTGGATATGGCACGCGCAATTCCCGTGCTGGGTCAAACGTTCTTCTTGATGGTGGCAAGTTGCCCGACGAACAGTTCTGCATTGACATGGCGCAGAAGGTGGGCGTTGCCGCGGTGCCGGGTTCCAGCTTCTTTCGGGAACCGGTGGACCACCTGGTGCGCCTCCACTTTGCCAAGAAGGACGAGACCCTCTACGAGGCGCTGAATCGTCTTGAAAATCTTAAAAATCTGAAGCGATGATTGCTTGGGCGGTTTGCCCCAGGGAACCGCTAAAAAATAACCGGTATACAAAAATTTCAAAGGGTAGGTAAAGTAACTTTTATTGACATTTTGTGTACGAAAAATATAAGCAAATAAAAATAATGAAAACATATGAGTGTGCGATTTTCTGTTAATTTTCTATTTTTGGGCCATGAATTACAAGAATGAAGAAGTTTTCAACCGTGCGTTCCGAAAATTGATGCTTGAATTGCGTAAGAACATGCTGTGCTCGCAGACGGCCCTTTCGAAATGTGTAGGTGTTACGCGGCAGGCGATATCGATGATGGAATGCGGCAAGCGGTTGCCTTCGTTGCAAGGCTTTTGCGAACTTGCCCAGGGGGTGGGGCTGACTCCGGCTCAGCTCATGAACTGGCTGGAACGGATTTGCGAGGTGGAATCCAATGCTGCAAGGCCAGATGTCAGGAATATAAACATGGCTTTGGAGTATGTGAGAAACGCGAAAGAGAGCGCAAACTCGGCAAAATGCGTATAATTTTGAAACGTTGCTACAGAGTGTTTTATTTTTAAACACTCTTTTGCCTTCTTTTAGGCGATTTGAGGCGCCTTTTTACCATATAAATACAAACATCGTGCCTAAAACTAGGTTTGGCACACCTTTTGCTAATAATTGGGCGAACAAAAATAGTCCAGTTTGGACCAAGGTTTAAACAAAGGGCCCCGCGAAAGCGGCCGTCCGCAAAAAAGGAAAAGTAAAATGATCAAGCCTTTAGCAGATCGAATCGTTGTCAAGCCGGCAGAAGCCGAACAGAAGACCTCCTCGGGTCTCTTCATTCCGGATAACGCCAAGGAAAAGCCCATGCAGGGCAAGGTCGTGGCCGTGGGCCCGGGCCGCAAGAACGACAAGGGCGAAATCGTCCCGATGGAAGTCAAGGTGGGCGACGTGGTGCTCTACGGCAAGTACAGCGGCACTGAAGTCACTGTCGATGGTGAAAACTACCTCATCGTGAAGGAACCGGACGTCATCGCGACGCTCTAATCAAAAAAGTTTATAAAAAAGGAAAAACAAAATGGCAAAGCAACTCAAGTTTGATGTGGCGGCTCGCGAATCCCTCATGAAGGGCGTGGACAAGCTCGCCAACGCAGTCAAGGTAACTCTCGGCCCCAAGGGCCGTAACGTGATGATCGCCCGCTCCTTCGGTGCCCCGAACGTGACGAAGGACGGCGTGACTGTCGCTAAGGAAGTGGAACTGGAAGACGCCTACGAAAATCTCGGCGCCCAGATGGCCAAGGAAGTCGCGAACAAGACTTCTGATGCCGCCGGTGACGGTACCACCACCGCTACGGTTTTGGCCCAGGCCATCACCCGCGAAGGCCTCAAGAACGTGGCCGCCGGTGCAAACCCGATGGACATCAAGCGCGGCATGGACGCTGCGGTTGACGCCGTCATCAAGGAAATCGGCAAGATGGCCGTGAAGATCAACGGCAAGGAACACATTGCCCAGGTCGCTACCATCTCCGCGAACAACGACCCTGAAATCGGTGACTTGCTCGCCAACGCCATGGAAAAGGTCGGCAACGACGGTGTGATTACCATCGAAGAATCCAAGACCGCCGACACGGTGCTCGACGTGGTGGAAGGTATGCAGTTCGACCGCGGCTACCTTTCTCCTTACTTTGTCACCAACACCGACAGCATGGAAGTCTCCCTCGAGAATCCGTACATCCTGTTGTACGACAAGAAGATTTCTACCATGAAGGATTTGCTCCCGATGCTCGAACACGTGGCAAAGCAGGGCAAGTCTCTCCTCATCATCGCCGAAGACGTCGATGGCGAAGCTCTCGCAACGCTCGTCGTGAACAAGATGCGTGGTACCCTGAAGGTCGCCGCCGTCAAGGCCCCGGGCTTCGGTGACCGTCGCAAGGCCATGCTCGAAGACATCGCTATCCTCACTGGCGGTATGCTGGTTTCCGAAGACACGGGCGCAAAGCTCGAAGATGCTCCGGTCACCGTCCTTGGCCAGGCCAAGTCCATCACCATCACGAAGGACAACACCACGATTGTGGAAGGTGCCGGTGATGCTGCCTCCATCAAGGGCCGTATCGGTCAGATCAAGAAGCAGATCGAAACCACCACGAGCGACTACGACCGCGAAAAGCTCCAGGAACGCCTGGCCAAGCTTGCCGGCGGCGTTGCCGTCATCAAGGTCGGTGCCGCTACCGAAGTCGAAATGAAGGAAAAGAAGGACCGCGTCGACGACGCCATGCACGCAACCCGCGCTGCCGTCGAAGAAGGTATCGTTCCGGGTGGTGGCGTTGCCCTCATCCGTGCCGAGAAGGCCATCGACTCCCTCAAGTTCGATAACGACGACCAGAAGACCGGTGCTGCCATCATCCGCCGCGCCATCGAAGAACCGCTCCGCCAGATCGTGCAGAACGCTGGCCTCGAAGGCTCTGTGGTGGTGAACAAGGTCAAGGAAGGCAAGGACGCCTTCGGTTACAACGCGAAGACCGACACCTACGAAGACCTCATCAAGGCTGGCGTCATCGACCCGGCTAAGGTGACCCGCACGGCCCTCAAGAACGCCTCCTCCATCGCCTCGATGATCCTCACGACTGACTGCGTGATCACCGAGAAGAAGGAACCCAAGCCGGCTGCTCCGGCCATGGACCCGGGCATGGGTGGCATGGGCGGCATGATGTAATAAAGGTCGCTGAGCTTGTCGAAGCGCCGATAAAGATTCTCCTCCTAACAAAAAGCACTCGGTTCGAAAGAGCCGGGTGTTTTTTTGTTGCAGCGCTGATATATACTTGGCTTCGGATATGGCTTGCACGCTCACACGATCACTTCGTTTAAGTGTTCGCTTAGCGAGCCATATTCCTCCGCCAAAAATATGCGAGGGCTCCGGCAGAAATTTGTTTATTGCTATGACGCAAAAAACGGGACGTGTATACCGGGAGGAAAACCTTGTGACTGTTAGTCCCTGCGGTTTTCCTTTAAACTGCAGTTCTCTATTTAGGGGGAGGGATGCTTGAACGAGTTTTATATTTTGTTGCAGCGCTGATATATACTTGGCTTCGGATATGGCTTGCACGCTCACACGCACACTTCGTTTAAGTGTTCGCTTAGCGAGCCATATTCCTCCGCCAAGAATAAGTGAGGGCTCCGGCAGAAATTTGTTTATTGCTATGACGCAAAAAAACGGGATGTGTATACCGGGAGGAAAACCTTGTGACTGTTAGTCCCTGCGGTTTTCCTTTAAACTGCAGTTCTCTATTTAGGGGGAGGGATGCTTGAACGAGGTTTATATTTTGTTGCAGCGCTGATATATACTTGGCTTCGGATATGGCTTGCACGCTCACACGATCACTTCGTTTAAGTGTTCGCTTAGCGAGCCATATTCCTCCGCCAAAAATATGCGAGGGCTCCGGTCCTCCGGGGGAATGCGTTGCGCCGTTTGGCAGACCAAACTGGTTGCAGTTTGTAATTTGGTCTGCTGAAATTTCATTTGTCTGTAACAAAAGCATTGGTTTTGTAATTGTTGGGCAGACCAAAACGGACGCACACCTTTATTTGGTCTGCTGAAATAGCTTTTGCTTGTGGTAAAAGTATGCGTCTTTTTCGTTTTGGGCAGACCAAAACGGACGCATACCTTCATTTGGTCTGCTGAAAATGGAATTTACACTTGGTGAGAGCTTCTTTTTGCTGTAAATCGCGCTGCAGCACTTCGCACTTCTCGCGTTTCCTGTTTGATGCCTTGCTTATCGCAAGGCATCTTAGACAAGGGAAGGCTCCGCCCTCCCTAACACCCTCCTTTCCCAAAAGCTAATGACTATTGGAGGTCGCGTTGCAGGATTTCGCACTTCTCCCTTTTCCACTCTTCAAATGTGTCGTCGGCGATATGCTGCTTGGCTTCGCGCATCAGGTGCAGGTAAAAATGCAGGTTGTGGATGCTCGCTAGCGTGAACCCGAGCGATTCTCCGGCGTGGTGCAGGTGGCGCAGGTACGCGCGGCTAAAATTACGGCAGCAGTAGCAGTCGCAATTCGGGTCCACCGGCTTGTCGAATTCCTCGGCATGGCGCGCCGCCTTGTAGCGCAGCACGCCTTCGCTCGTAAACAGCATGCCGTTGCGCGCGTTGCGGGTTGGCATCACGCAGTCACACATGTCCACGCCGCGCTCGATGAGCTCCAGCAAGTTCCACGGCGTGCCCACGCCCATCACGTAGCGGGCGTGGTCCTGCGGCAGAATGTCGGTGCAAAAATCCGCAATCTCGTACATCGTCTCGGTGGGCTCGCCTACGGAAAGGCCGCCCATCGCAAAACCGTCGGGCCCGAGTTCCGCAATGCGTTCAATCGCCTGCTTGCGCAAGTTCTTGTGCATGCCACCCTGGATAATCCCGAAGAACTGCTGGTCGTACCCGTGGATGGGCAGGTGCTCCTTGAGCCATTGCATGGCTTCCGCGGTCCACTTGAGGGTGAACTTGAGGCTGTGTTCCGCCTCCTTCGCCGTACTCGGGAAGGGCGTGCACTCGTCGAGCGCCATGATGATGTCTGCGCCTATTTCGCGCTGGGCGTTCATGACGCTTGCGGGGCTAAAGAAGTGTTTTGAACCGTCAAGTATGCTCCTAAACTCGACGCCCTCCGGTGTAATCTTGCGCAAATCCTTCAGGCTCCATACCTGGAATCCGCCGCTGTCCGTGAGCACCGGGCCATCCCAAGCCATGAACTTGTGGATGCCGCCCGCCTTCGCGATGCGGGGCGTGGTGGGGCGCAGGTATAGGTGGTAGGTGTTCGCGAGGATGATTTCCGCCTTGATGTCCTTGAGCTGGGCGGGCGTGACCGCCTTGACTGTCGCCTCGGTGCCCACGGGCATAAAGATGGGGGTCGTCACGTCGCCGTGGTCGGTGTGGACCACGCCGAGGCGTGCCTTCGATTTCTTGGAAGTTTTCAGGAGTTCGAAACGGTTCATGGTTTGCGCATAAAGATAGATTTTTGCGGGCCGCCTGCGGGGCAAAATAAAAACCGTCGGGCTTGTACCCGACGGTTTTTAAGACTTGTAACCTTTCGATTAGAAGTTGAACACGGTCTCAACACCGAAGCGGAGAGCGGTGTCGTCATCGTTGTCGCCTATAGGAATGTCAACCATACCGAAGGCGGTGATGTCGAGGTTCTCGACCGGAGTCAGGTAGAGACGGCCACCGACGTCGATGGTCTTGGTGTCGTCGCGATCGTCGTCGAGGGTGTTGGTGTGGAATTCAACCGGGATACCGAACTTCATGAAGCCACCGACCTTGAGGGCGGGTTCTGCATACACGAAGAAGTATTCAGGAATTTCGGTAGACCAAGCATCACTAGCCGGAGCGTCGGTGTCGCTGATGAATGCGTAGAAGAAGGTGGTCTTGATCTGGAACATGGCCACGTCGAAGCTGGGTTCAGCCAAGATAGCGTGGGCGGTAGAGGTCCAATCCTGACCGTCGACGATGTCTTCGTCATCCAGGAGGTAGTCAGCATGGAAACCGTACACAGCGCGGAAGCTGAAGCCACCGATGTTGATGCCAGCGTCGATACCGGCATGCAGTTCGTTGTGCTGTTCCTGCTGGTAGCTCTTGTAGTCGAAGAACGGACGCAGGTGCTGACCGGCGTAGTCGAATTCGTATGCCACGTGAGCATTGTAGACCTTGCAGCCTTCATCTTCGGCCGGGTCGCCCCAAGCGCAGCGGTCGTTAGCGCCACGGCCAAAGCCGAAACCGAGTTCGAGACCGGCGAGGTCAATCTGCAGACCGCGAATGTCGTGTTCCTTCATGCCGGCGGCATTGTACTGCGGGTCATCGTAGCCGTAGTAGGCCTTGAATGCACCTTCCGTGAAGGTGAGGTCACCGAACTTCACAGCAAAGAAGTCGGCGGGCTTGTACTGGACGAATGCGCCGTTGTAGCCGACACCCGGATTGTCGATCGGGCCGTCAGCTTCGAGACCGACGTGTGCAGACCACTTGTCGTTGAACTTCACGTCGATATTGAAGTCGAAGGTGGTCCAGTAGCTGTGGTTGAAGTCGTCGTCGTTGAGGACGTCGCCAGAGTAAATATCGAATTCGGCAGAACCGGAGAACTTCACTTCCATCTGGGCGGCGGAGGTTTCTTCGTTCATGCTGGCCTTGAGCATCGCGAAAGCGTTGCCGGCAGCGTTAGCAACTTCACCCGGATTGGTGTTTTCGGCCGGCTTGGCATCTTCGGCCTTAGCTTCTTCAGCCTTCTTGGCTTCTTCAGCAGCCTTAGCTTCTTCAGCCTTCTTGGCTTCTTCGGCAGCCTTAGCTTCTTCGGCCTTCTTGGCCTCTTCGGCAGCCTTGGCCTCTTCGGCCTTCTTGGCTTCTTCAGCAGCCTTGGCCTCTTCGGCCTTCTTGGCTTCTTCAGCAGCCTTAGCTTCTTCAGCCTTCTTGGCTTCTTCGGCAGCCTTCACGGAATCAGCCGGGGCGGCAGCCTGTTCTGCGGGAGCCGCAGCCGGAGCGGCGGCAGGAGCCTGGGCAAACGCACCAGCGGCAGCGAGGCCGAGCACGATTGCGGAGAGCGTCATCTTCTTCATTTGTGTCTCCTTGGAAGAGATTGGTTTTGTGTTAACAGGTGTAAATTTAGTTAGGTTTGCCCCCCTTTGGCACATATTTTCTCAAAAAAAATGAAGAAATGTATTATTTTTGTAGCATTTTGCAGTTATGACGTGTTTTATGTCACGGAAAGTGGCAAAATGCATTTTTTACAATATGTATATTTGCTCGTAACTCGTTGAGTAGGTTAGAGATGCGTGAATCTTCCGACAGGCTGGAGTGGATTTCTTTTTTGCAGGTTTTTGCCATCATCCTGGTGGTAATCGGGCACTCTTTTTACCATCACGAGGACAACATCGTGTATGAGTGGATATACTCGTTCCACATGCCGCTTTTCTTCTTTATTTCGGGCCACCTTCTGCACGTTTCGGTAAAGCGTTCCGGCAAGCCCTTGGGCCAGTACTTTGGGCTGCGCGCCCTTGCAAAAAAGGCGAGGCGGTTGCTGTTGCCCTACTGGCTCATCAGTTCGCTCGTATTTGTCCCGAAGGCGTTTCTCGGGAATTTCGCGGGTCGTGAGGTCGATTTCTCGTGGGCGGGGTACGCGCACATGCTCTTCTACCCGAACGACAACGTCATTTCCATATACTGGTTCCTGCCGACCTTGTTCCTCGTGTTCTGCATTGCGTATGTGGGCGGGAAGGTTTCGCTGGTGCTAAAGTCGCGCTACTGGATTCTGCCGGTGCTGGTTGCGTCGTATTTTCTGGCGATATTTTTCCCGAGATATTCTTTAGAAATCCTGAACTATCCCGGAGTTATCGCCTTCCTGTTCTATTTCGTGATGGGTTACGCTTTTGATGTGGAATTCGTGCGTGCGCAATTGCTGAAGGATAACCGCGTGAAGCCAGTCCCTGCGATGGCCTTCGGCGTAGTGATGTGTATGGCGTTCTACGTGTATCCCGGGCATGACTGGAACCATCCGTTCTACGGATTTACGGGAATCATAATGAGCCTGTGCCTCGCGGGGCTTTACTGCCAGATGGGGCTGCGCTTCTTTAGGCCATTCTACGGTTCAACGTATGCGATATACCTGTTCTCGTGGTTTTTCCAGGTGGCAAGCCAGCAGGTGTTTCTTTCGGTTACGGGGGCGCACTGGGGGGTCGGGTCTGCGCTCGCCATGGTGACCGGATTCTTCGGGCCGTTCACGATATTCAAGTTGTGGGCGTGCCTGTCGGCTCGTATTGCCGCAAAGCGCGGTACTGCGGGCCGCTAAACGCAATTGTTCAGGTAAAAAGAAATCCCAGTCTTGCGACTGGGATCCTTTCTGCGGTCGGACAGACTTGAACTGTCATGGGATCGCTCCCACTAGCACCTCAAGCTAGCGTGTCTACCAATTCCACCACGACCGCGTGGTCCTTAGCGGAACGGCAACAAATTTAGATTGATTTGTGCCGTTTGTAAAGGGGTAGGGGTGAAAATTTTTGAAAAAAATCAAAAATTAAACGCCCGCGACCAGCTTGTCGAACACCTGCCCGCGCACCTTGTAGTTCTTGAACAGGCCAAAGCTTGCGCAGGCGGGGCTCATGATGACGGTCCCGCCCTTGCCTATGGCTAGGCTGTCGGCAAAGGCTTCCTCGAGGGTGGGGAAGATTTTTGCCGTGATACCCGCGGAATCGAGCCCGGCCTGCTTCAGGGAATCAAGCATGCGTTCGGCGGTGGCGCCGATGAGGGCGATACGCTTGAGGTTCGGGCGCTCCTTCACGAGGATGTTCGAGAGCTCGGTAAAGTCGGCGTTCTTCTCGGAACCGCCGAGGATAAGCGCGAAGGGGCGCGTCATACTGGCAGTCGCGGCAATCGTCGCGTCGGGGCGGGTGGCGTAACTGTCGTTGAAGAATTCAATCCCGTTCTTTTCGCCCTTGAATTCCATACGGAAGGGGAGGGTTTCGTAGGTCTTGAGCGCCTGGAACGCGTCGGCCACCCGAATCCCGAGTGCCTTGCACGCGAGGGTCGCCGCCGCCATGTTTTCCAGCTGGTAGATGCCGCGCACCTTGCAGTCCGCAAGGTACAGCTTCTTGCTGTCGATGGCGAGGGTGGCGCCTTCAATCACGGCATCCCCGTCACCGGCACCGTCGCCATCGGCGTGGCATACGGCATACTTTGTGCCGGCAGGGCTTTCCCCCGCAATTTTTGCCGAGGGTGCGGCATCCTTCAAGTACACGCAGGTCCCGGCACGCTTCTGCCAACGCACCAGGTTGGCCTTCGCGTCCCGGTATTCTTCCACGCTCTTGTGCCAGTCCAGGTGCTCGGTCGAAACGCGCAGAACAACGCCCACATCGGGCGAAAGCGAGAGAGTCATCAGCTGGAAACTCGAAAGTTCGAGAATGCTAATGCGGTCGGGCGTCTCTGTCTCGAGCAGGTCGAGTGCGGGCACGCCGAAGTTTCCGCCAATTTCGTTCTCTACGCCGCATTTCGTCAAGATGTGGCTAATCATGCTCACGGTCGAGCCCTTTCCGAGCGTTCCCGTTACGCCTACGACCTTCTTGGATTTAGTTTGTTCTAAAAACAGCTGGATCTGGCTCGTCATGATGCCGCCGTTCATCTGGAACTTGAACAGGTCCTGGCTCATGGGGTAAACGCCCGCGGAGCGCACGACGGTCACGCAGTCCTTGAGTCCGTCCAGGTAGCCTTCACCGCTGAATGTTTTTACGTTCACTCCCGCGGGAACTTCCGGCAAGTTTACCGGGTTCTTGTCCATTACGACTATGTCCTTGATGCCACTGCGAACCAGGTAATTGAATGTGCTCTGGCCCTCGACTCCAAAGCCGAGAACGCCTACGGGTGCGACCAATGTGTTCTGCATATTAGATACCTCTGGAGAAAAAGGTAGAAAAGGGTGTGTAATTTGAAATGTGTGGTGTGAGGTGTGTAATGAGAGTTGTTTAATATGAAATGAGGAATGTGTAATGGCTAATTCCAAATTCTACATCTCTCATCTCGCACTCCACATTTTCATTACGCCTTCGGCGCAATGAAAAATCCACCCCGCAAAAATGCAGGGCGGACTTCAATATGCGGTCAGGCTGGCTAGGCCCTGGGGCCTGCCTGCCAAACTTATTCAGCAGCCGGAGCCGGGACTTCGGTGGCCGGTGCGGCCGGAGCGTCAGCAGCGGGGGCTGCAGGTGCATCGACTGCCGGAGCGGCGAAGTCACCCGGGAGAGCCGGGACCGGAGCCTGCTGTTGGGCTGCGTTTTCGCGAGTCGCCTTCTGCATGGCAGATTCTTCGACCGTAACGTTCTTCTTCGCGGTGATGAGGCCGAGAGCGAACACGACGATGAAGAAGATGACAGCTACGACACGGGTCAGCTTCTGGATGAAGGTGGCAGCACCTGCTGTAGAGAATGCCGACTGGGAGGTCATGCCGCCGAGCCCTGCGAGGCCGCCCATCTTGTCGTTCTGCACGAGAACGAGGAGGGAGAGGAACAGGCAGAGGAACACGTGGATGACGATGAGAACCCAAAAGAGTGTTGTCATGGTGACGATTCCTTGGTTGGTTGAAAATTACTTGGCTTCGGCAGCGTCGATGATTTCCTTGAAGGTGTTGGCCTTGAGACCTGCACCGCCAATGAGACCGCCGTCGATGTCCTTCTGGGCGAGGAGGCCTGCTGCGTTGGCGCCCTTCATGGAGCCACCGTACTGGATGCGCATGCCTTCGGCAACAGCTTCACCGTAGATTTCCTTCACAACGGAGCGAGCGTAGGCCTGGGTGTCCTGAGCCTGTTCGTCGGTAGCGGTAACGCCGGTACCGATTGCCCAAACCGGTTCGTAAGCGAGAACGCACTTGGCTGCGTCTTCGGCAGAAACGTCCTTGAAGGCGCCCTTGATCTGGAGGCCGAGGACTTCCTTCAGGATGCCGCCGTTGCGCTGGTCGAGGGTTTCGCCAATGCAGATGATCGGCTTCAGACCGGCTTCGAGGGTCTTCTTGACCTTGAGGTTCACCGTTTCGTCAGTTTCGTGGAAGTACTGGCGCTGTTCGGAGTGGCCGATGATGATGTATTCGGCGCCGATTTCCTTGACCATGTCAACGGAGACCTTACCGGTGAATGCGCCCTGGTCCTTCCAGTGGATGTCCTGGATGGCGAGCTTCACGTTGGTACCCTTGATGACGTCGGCGACCTTGGCGGCAGCGAGGTAAGTCGGGGCGATGACCACTTCGGTCTTCTTCACGTCCTTGACGGCTTCCACGATATCCTTAGCGAGCTGAATGGATTCGCTAACGGTCTTGTTCATCTTCCAGTTACCAGCAATGATATACTGACGCATAATTAACTCCTTGAGAGGTTTAAAATTTAACGGGCGTAAATGTAGAAAAATTTATGGATTTGGGTAGGTAGGGTGGTGTTTTTAGGCTCCGAATATGCTATTTGTTGTCAAGTTCTAGCAAAAGGGAATCCAAGCGGTGAGTGTAGAGTTCGGCTCCTTCATCGCAAAGGTGCTGGGAGTCTTCGTTCATTCCATTGGCGTAGTCGTGCAGGCCGCCCTTGTTTTCGTCGAACAGAACAAAATTCGAATATGTTTGTTCCATCTTGACGAATTCTCCGATTAGAGAATCGGCTATATCGCGGTTCATGCCCAGGTAACCGAACATGGCGGAATTCCTGTATGCAGGAGACTGGGGGAGGATTGTCCCGATGACTGTTACACCTCGTTTGGCCGACTCTTCGATGATGGTCTTTAGGGAATTCATGGAGCCTGCGAGGATTTCTTGTCCGGGATCGCTAACGGTTGCACCAAAGGCTGCTCCTGGCCACGATTTTGAGCAAGTAGTGTGCAATTGGCCTCTAAGCTCAATAATATGGTCGGTACGATTTGATGACGGGTAGAGTATTCCGTCCTTCGCAGCCTCGTATAAAGGTGTAAGATCTTCTTCACCTACCCAGTAATTGTGGTTCTTGTCATATACAAATCCAGGATACAACAGGTACTTTGCATTGGCGTCGTTGTCGGCGAACCAGTTGTCGTCTTTGGCAGACGGTGTTTTCCACCAAAAATCCAAATCGAGAGAAACGACCAGATACTTCATTTTCTTGTAGTGGGGCATAATGTACTTCATCAGGAGGTCCTTGGACATGTGGATTGTACATGATGCAAGGCCCAAGTTTACCGCAGTGAATTTGCTGCTCAGTTTTGTGGGGTAAACCGCGTTTAGAGGGCGCGAAGACCCTATGACGACCACATTGGCGGAATCGGCGAACTGCCACAAGAGCTCCATCTTGTATCGTATGATGAAATCCTTGAACTGCGTGTAGCTGTACACATATATTCCGGCACTGTCGGGGTCCAGAACCAGGCTGTGCTCGCCTGAAGAACTTGTCGGGGCAATCTCGCTTGATGAACTCGTTTCTGTAAATTCACTTGAAGAACTGGTTCCAATATCTTCGCTCGAAGAACTTGTTAGGACAAACTCGCTTGAGGAACTGGTTTTGACATTCTCGCTGGAAGAACTGCTTTCAATATATTCGCTTGAAGAGCTGATTGGGGCAATCTCGCTGGAAGAACTTGTTTCGACATTCCCGCTTGAAGAGCTTGTCTGGACGCTTGTGCTGGATGATGATGCTTTGGGCGTTTCGCTTGATGAACTGGAAGATTGTTCTGCGACAAGGGGCGTAGAACGTTCTACCCAAAGAACCGGATGCCACAATTCATCGCTTTCAACAAGTTCAACAATTTTTTTCGTTTCCATGTCTATCAAGACGATTTTTTTGTGGGATCCGTTTTGGTCCGAAAGTGTTGCCACCGCCGCATTCTTGCCGGTCACCCATTCCGTATGGTCATAGGAATAGCCTGCCGGAGCAGCGACTGCGTCTACTAGATTTCCGTTGCTGTTCATTACAAGAATTTGTTCGTGAGTGCCGTATTTTTGGCCGACAAACTTTTGACCTGTAGAGCTTCCGAAATCGAGGAATAGAGTCCGGTTCGAACCATCGGTGGCAAGAGAAACGTTGCAGGCCTGCTCGTTGTTGTACCATACGTCATATTTAACCTTGTCGGGGTCGTCCCAGGTGGCAACGCGCAAGAGCTTCGAGCCTGTTACCGCAAGCCCCTCTGTTACGCCTCCGTTAAAACTACCCTTTAGCAATAGCCGTGGCGTGCCGAACTCCCCCCCTGCGAAGGGAACAATCCATGTGCTGTACCCTGCCCAGGTCAAGGAATCCTTGTTGCTTCCGGCGTCAGACACGTACACTAAAGCGGTATCGCCTGGTTCTAACACCCTGAATCGCGGAATGGCGGCGCTTTCAACGGGGAGCTTTATCTTTTCTGAACATGCGGAATCCAGGCGGCAAACATAAACTTCTGATTTTCCGGATATTCCTTCAATCTTGGTGCTGAATGCGATGTAATTGCCATCGGGAGATACGTCAGGGTGGAATGCGCCTGCGTCATCTTCAATTTCAATTGCCCTAGAAGCATTCTTGGTGTAATCGATAAAAGTCAGTTTGCCGGAAACGTCGTTTCTGAATACGAGCTTCGCCTTTGCCCTTCTGGCGTTTAAAGTTCCCAAAATGGATTCTATGGTAGCCACGATGTTTATCTTGACCGTGTTCACGGCTCCAGATGGATCTAGCCAAAGCGGTTTGTCGATGGCTCCAAGCACCAACCTGAAACCTACATAGTCGGCGCTGGAATTCATCGCAATGGGGTACACATCCCGACGAGTGTTGATGTTGATATCGTTGGGAGACAATCGGCAGTTTCCGCCCTTTATAATGTTTTCTTTTAAACTGTTGGGAGATGAGGCTCCAACATAGTTTGTCAGGGTGGTGTCCTTAAAATCCGCAAGCCATCCGTCTACCCATTCGGCGACGTTCCCTGTCATGTTGCAGACTGCATCTGGGTTTTCTTCAAGTTTGACGTGCAAACTGTCTAATCCGGGGGCGGTGCAAACCTCGTGGGGAATAGATGAAGAATTATCTGCATTCCAGGAATTTTCGACATCCCAGAATTTTTTTGCGACATACACCCACTCGGCTTCCGTTGGCAGTCGGTAGCCAAAAACCTCGTAGTGAGTGACTAGTCCTTCAAGGAAAACGCAACTTCCTGTGGGAGTGAAATTGGAATTTGTGTAGGTATATACGGTGTCGAGCCCCTTGCTTTTGCTTAATGCGTTTGCGTACAAAACGGCATCGTAGAAATTGACATTGACCTGCGGAAGATTCTTTTCGTTTTCCGGTATATCGCCACCCATGAGTGCTGCGTACTGTTCTCGGGTCACTTCGGTGCGGCCAATGTAGAAGTCGTAGTCCAGTTGGACCTCCATCGTGACGTTAGACTCGTCAGAGGCGTCCGTCAAGGATACCGTCTTGGGGCCTTTCTGCTTTACAAAACCTTCTATGGAGTATTCTGGTTTTTCGGAAGAACTGGACGATTCGGAGGAACTGGATGATTTCTGGTCTTCGTCAATATCTTCCGAAGGGCTGGAGAATTCCTGTTCATCATCGATGTCATTGTCGCTTTCACTGGATTTGACATTGGAACAGCTCGTCCAAAGGCCGAATGCCAGCAACCAAAAAAAGCAGAAAAAAACTGTCTTTCTCATTTCTATAAATTGCGCTAGTGTAGGCCAAAAATAAAAAAAGAGATTGATTTATATCAGTCTCTTTTTTGCAGAAATGCAGTGGTAAAGAATGTTAGTTGTAGTTGCTGGAACGGCTGGAAGTCGGTGCCGGAGAGCCACCGTAGCGGTCGCCTTCGATCTTTTCGAGGATCCATTCGTTCTCGTAGCCCTTCAAACGTGCCTGGTCGGGGTGCTTCCAGATGAGGCGCGTGATGAGCTTGCCTTCGGCGGTGTAGTATTCCCACACGCTGCTGGTGTCGGTCTCGACTTCGTGGTCAGGAGGGCCCCAGAGCAGGTTCACCATGTCGTTGGTCATGCCTTCTTCGATATAGCCCTGCTTGAACACGTCCTTGAGGCGCTTGTCGATACCCATGCTTTCCTTCGTGACGAAGTATTCGCGTTCGTATTCGTTCTGGCCTACGCCACGTTCGATAAGGATGGGGGACGAAGTCTTGTTTGCGCAACCCCAAAACAGCAGGCCACAGAGGGCGAGTGCACACAGATGAGAAAGTTTCATAGGGACTCCTATAAGATTTTGTGTCCACAAAATAAGAATTTATCGGGCAAATAGATGAAATATTTTTTAGATTTTACAATGAAATGAAGTTTTTTGGCCGCCATACGAGGATTTTTGCCCTTTTGCTGCTTTCTGCGGTCTCGTTTTCGTTCTCTCTCGGGTTCGACGCGAGTGTCAAGCAGGGCTTCCGCTATGGCCCGAACCTTTCCTGGAGCGTGATGGGGAATACCCCCTTCGTGTGGGGGCAGTGGCTCCCGCAATTGGAAGGGTCGCTCCGCTACACGTGGCTGGAGCCAATCGGACTGCTCGACTACGGTGCGCCGATGGAAAAGTCGCCTACATTCCTCCGGATGGAAGGCGCCCTTGAACTTTCCCCGTTCTTTGCGGGCTATGAGGCCGGCCTCGGGTTACGCCCCTTCAAGACCAACCCTCAGGTGGAGGTCGGGACAATCTACCGCAGCTACCTTTATCTGCTGAGTAACCAGGAAATGGTGACCGTCGATGCCGTAGAGGGTGGTAGAATCGCTGAAACCTGGAATGCCGACTACATTGTCGATAACGTCTGGGGCGAAGATGACGAGTTTGACTACGCACAGCTGTTTGACCTCTATGTGAAAATCGAGTATTTCCTGCCCAAGAATTCGTTTATCGGGTTCAATATGCACTATATCCTTTCCGATATAAGTACCGATTTCGAAGGCAAGAGTTACGACTACAAGATAAATATGCCCGTGTTCAGCCGCGATTTCGTGCTGGACTTTGAACTGTACGGGATGTTCAGTTTCAACAAGAATATTGCGGCCCTGTTTGAAACATCGTACTACCGGACGGGCACGCTACGCAACGGGAATACCGTGGAAAAAGAAGCGCTGAGCTACATGATGGCGAAGATAGGCCCGCTTTTTTCGTGGAAAGACGGTATGCGGAGCCTGACGTTCGAACTCGGTTTCTGGAAACGCAAGGAAGACCGTTTCTACGACGGCAACCTGGGGCAGGAATTCATTGCTCAGCTGAAGTATCAGGGCTACTTCTCGTTCCCGATCCGCCAGAACGTGCGGTAGTCGTGGCCTGATTTCAAGATGCTTTCGCGCAGGGGGTCCGTGTCGATTTCCTCGACCGGGTAGACGGAGCGCACCCAGAGTTTGCCGCGGTAGTTGAGGCCCGCGACCGTGATGAGCGAGGGAAGCGTGATTCCCGAATAGTCCTTCCAGTCGTCAATGCGCAGTTCGCGCTTCTCTTTTGCTGCCCCCCGCATGGTAATCAGGTGCGGGCTTGCAAGCGAGTCCAGAGTGACGCTCCACCACATGTTCGAGTATGCGGGCGAAAGAATATTCGGCTTCTGGATGCTCGAGTCCTTGCACATAAAGTACCCGTGGGCAAGGAGTTCGAGGTCATCGTACTTGACGGGCGTGTTCGCGATGTCTTCTTTCAGGTGGTGCATCGCCATCTGCCGTTTAATCTTGGGTTCCGAGAATTCAAGATACCTGCCGGTCTTGCTCGTGATGTACTTGAAGGAGGGCCTGTTCGGGATATGTACGAAGAACGTGTCCAGTTCCTTTGTCTCGTGGTGGCGCCACTCCAGGTCTATCCTCGCGCGGGAATGTTCCGGGTTGATGAACCAGCCCTCCAGGTTCACAATCATGTCTTTGTCGAGAAGCTTGTGAGGGCACAAATCCTGCGCGTGTGGTGCTACGGCCAGCACGAGGGTCGTAAGCGCTGTCAGGATATGCGCGAAGGATAAGTTCATGCGTCTAAAATAACAAAATTTTTGCGTGTGGTATGGTTGCGGATTTTTTGCAGGCGGTTTGTAATAAAAAAACTCCGTGCGCAAAAAAAAATCCGTGCCCTCACAATGGCTGAAGGAGGACACGGAGTTTGTTTCTCAACAGGAAGAATTTTTGTAGCGGGCGAGGGTCCGCTTTTTAGCTGCTAGCCTTCTTCGACGGCGTTGATTTCGCCGTCGTCTTCGGCCTCGAGGGCTTCGTTCTCGCCGAGCTTGAAGAGTTCAACGTCCTTCATGCTTTCGCGGATCTTCTGCTCAATCTCGTTGCAGAGTTCCGGATTGTCCTTCAGGAAGAGGCGGGCGTTTTCGCGGCCCTGGCCGATGCGTTCGTTGTTGTAGCTGAACCACGCGCCACTCTTCTGGATAATGTCGAGTTCGCAGGCGAGGTCGAGGATGGATGCCTCGCGGGAGATGCCGCAACCGTAGAGGATGTCGAATTCGCACTGGGTGAACGGGGCCGCGACCTTGTTCTTCACGACCTTCACGCGGGTGCGGTTGCCGATGACCTCCTCGCCGTCCTTGATGGCGGCGATGCGGCGGATGTCGATACGCTGGGTGGCGTAGAACTTGAGGGCGTTACCGCCGGTAGTGGTTTCGGGGTTGCCGAACATCACGCCGATCTTCATGCGGAGCTGGTTGATGAACAGCATGCAGGTATTGGACTTCGAGAGGATGCCGGTGAGCTTGCGGAGGGCCTGGCTCATGAGGCGGGCCTGCAGGCCAACGTGGTTGTCGCCCATTTCGCCGTTGATTTCGGCCTGCGGGACAAGTGCTGCCACGGAGTCAATCACGATGATGTCGATGGCGCCGGAACGCACGAGGGTCTCGGCAATGTCGAGGGCCTGCTCGCCCGTATCGGGCTGGGAAACGAGGAGGGATTCGATGTCGACACCGAGCTTGCGGGCGTAGACCGCGTCGAAGGCGTGTTCTGCGTCGATGAAGGCCGCAACGCCGCCAAGCTTCTGGGCTTCGGCGATGGCGTGCAGGGTGAGGGTCGTCTTGCCGGAGGATTCGGGGCCGTAGATTTCGATGATGCGGCCGCGGGGGAAGCCTCCCACGCCGAGCGCCATGTCGAGCTGGATGCAGCCGGACGGGATTACCGGGATTTCTTCGACGGGCTGGCTGCCGAGAGCCATGATGGAACCTTTACCATAATTCTTCTCGATCTGGGCGATTGCCGCTTCGACCGCTTTTGCCTTGTCGGCGGAAAGGTTGCTGGTGGGTGTCGTGTTCTTCTTTGCCATATTGGACTCCATTTTTTGTTTTTCTTGTCTAAATATACTATTTAGTGTTCACTTGTGCAAGTGCTTTTTTGTTTATTTAACAAAACAAATAGCCTGCACAACACCATATAAACGGATTTGAGCCTTATTTTGAGCCTATCCCCTGCGAAAATTTTACAAAAAGCCTCGTTTTGCACCGAGTTGTTACCATTTTTCCACGAAATTGACATCCATACGGTGCCGACGGGCTTGCCGGGTTCTGCCCCGCCGGGGCCCGCGATGCCCGAGGTGGAAACAGCCCACTGGCAGCCGAACTTTTCGAGCGCACCCGCGGACATCTCCCTTACGGTCTGCTCGCTCACTGCCCCGAACTGCTCGAGAGTCTCGTGGCTTACCCCGAGGAGCGCTTCCTTGACATCGTTCTGGTAGGCGACGATTCCGCCTGCAAGTACGGCTGAAGAGCCCGCTTCGTTCACGATGCTGCTTGCGACAAGCCCGCCCGTGCAGGATTCCGCGGTTGCCATCATCTCGCCGCGGGCGATAAGCTTTTCCTTGATGGCGTGGACCAGCTCGGCGATAGCCTCTTCAAGAAGGTTCTTGTCGATTTCCATACCTTCGATATTCGCTTCGTTGATGGTCTGTACGCTATTCATTTTCATACTCCGTAATATAGAATTTATTTGTGTCAAAAAATGACATTACAAAAGAAAAGTGAAATTTTTTTGCAAAATATAATTATCATGAAGCTCCAGTGCATGCCCCTTCCCGCGAACCATCGTCAATCATCAATCATCAATTATCAATTATCAATCAACTAATTACTATATTTCAAACAAATGTTAAACCGTCTGCTTGCCATATTCCTGTTTGCGTGCCTCGCCTTTGCGGGCATGGCCGTGGCGCAGGCCGATTCGACGGTTGCGGCAACTGTCCCGGCAGATACGTCGGCTGCTGAATCGGCGGAGGCGGATCCTGGCGAGGTGGCAGAAGAAGTGCCTGCCGATACGGCGTTCCAGTGCGACCCGCTGGTAAAGGGCAAGACGGGCATACGTTCCATCGACACGCTCCCCGTGAACGAATGGGACATCCCGACAAAGCGCAACTCGCTCGGGCTTACCATGCTCCTGAGCCTTTTCCCGGGCGGCGGGCAGTACTATACGGAACACTACGTGCGCGGCGGGTTCATTACGGGTATCGAACTCCTCCTGGTTTACGAGGTCTATTTCAACAAGTCGTGGCAGAAGGACCGCGTGCTGGAACAGGCGCAGCCTTTCCGCGATACCGTGTCGATGTATTCCAAGCTTATCCGCGAAACGCAGGACCGCGACAGCATTGCCTACTATCAGGGCAAGCGAAACGAGTATGCGAACCGCGTGCGTGAAAAGAGCGACAAGAAGATGGAGCAGGAAGACCTGCGCTACGCCGAGAATGCGTGGCTGTTCGGCCTTCACTTGTACGGAATGATGGATGCGTTCGGCATCTGGTACAACAATAATTACCGGAGCGTGGAACTCCGCGATATGAAAACTGCCCTGCTGCTCGGGCTTATCCCGGGGCTCGGCCAGATGTACAATGGCGAGTTTGGCAAGGCGGGGTTACTTTATATGGGACTCATCGGCGCGGCGGCGAGCATCCGCACCTCGCAGAACATGGTGGAATACTACCTCGACCGCAAGCACTTTCTGGAGAAAGAGAATTCCTCGTCCGAGGAACTTGACCGCGTGACCGAGCGCGTTACGTATTACCGCAAGAACAGGAACCAGTATATCTGGGGTGTAGCGCTTATCTACCTGTATTCTTTGGGCGATGCGGTTGTCGATGCCCTGCTGAGCGACTTCGATAACCCGATGCACTTTGCGCTGTTGCCGAACCTTACCGGTGGCGCGCAAGCCCTCTTTACGCTTGATTTTTAATTGTCGCCCTCGTCGTGACTTCGTCACACCGCAGTCGCGGAGCGACAAGAGTGTCTAATCATTCATGGACACACTTGTGCCTTCGGCACTTCGGTGTGACGAAGGCTGAAACATCAATCCATCACGAGCGGCGGCATCTTGATGCCTTCGTGCACGGTCGTGAATTTCCCGCGGAAATGCCCTTCGCTGTTGCGCGTGAACTTAAATCGCGTGACCATCGCGTAGCTGAACATCCCTTCGACAAAGACCTCGTCCGGAAGTCCGCACGCGAAGTGCTGGAGGGCTGCGATTACGCCCGCGTGGCTTACCCACAGGTATTCGCCGTTGTCGTCGAGCGTGTCAAGAAGTGACTCTACGCGCTTGTCCACGTCGTGGAAACTTTCGCCCGTGGGAAACCTGTACCCACGCCAGTCGCTTTTCCAGGCGGCCATCTCGTTGCGGGGGACGGCGGTGAGCTTCTGGCCTTCCCACGTGCCGAAGTTTATCTCCATGAGCCTGTCGTCTTTCTCGATGTTAAGCCCGGTGGCCTCCGAAACCTTCTCGGCGAGTCGCATGCACCGCAGGAGCGGGCTGCTGAAGAGTCGGGTCGGGTAGGCGCCAGCCTTCAGGTAGTCATCGATGGCGCTTTTCGCCTCGTCTTCGAATGAGGGGGATACGTCAAAGTCGAGTCGCCCGTAGCAGACATCTTTCGGGTTGTAGGGCTTGGTGTGTCGAAAAGTCCAAAGAATCATTGCTGCTTCGTCATCCCTGCGACCTGTGGTGAGCGTCGCCGAACCAAGGCGGGGATCTTTAGTTAAAAAAAGTGCAACCCGAGGGTTGCAAAAAAAAAGAAATCCTAGGCGACCTGAGCACATAAAAATTCACAAGTCCGTTGCTGCTTTCGCCCTGGCGAGTTGCCCGCAAATAGTCATTGCGCAGGGCCTAGGACCCTAAAATATAGTAAAATAAGCCATTTTTTGGAAGCCGGGATAGTCCAATTTGGAATGAAAAAAGCCCGAAAGGGGGCGTTTTTTGCCCCGAAATTGCAAAATGATGCGATTTAGACAACGGTTTGACTGAATTGGTAAAAATATCGTTACCTGTTATGTAAAATTCTGTATATATTACTTATGACGGATTGTAAAAAATTCGTTTCTTGTTGTATTCGGAGTTGACGATTTGATATAACGAACCCTGTTTTTTCAGGAGGCGATTATGTTGAAAGGGATGATAAATAAAGTTTACTTGGCCGTGGCCGTGCTCGGCCTGTTTGGCGGTGCTTTCGGCGCAAAGGTCGCCCCGCTGTATTTCGAAAGCCTCGGAAATTCGGCCGCGGAAAATGCCGATTCCCAGCAAGAGTACTGGGAAGGTTTGATGAAGTACAAGCTGTGGGGCTCTGAAGGATTGACGTTCAATAAGCATACGGTGCATATTGCGGATAAAAATGGCTATAACGGCACTGCAACGGGCGATATTTCCTTTTTCAACGGAGCTCATCATGTGGGCGGGCCGCTTCTTTCGGGAAAGGGGTTGCATCTCTCGGATGATGGCACGACTCCCAATAATGATACCCTGAGTGGAGGCCCGGTAAGGGTTCTTGGTGATTTTGCAATTGCAGATTGGGCGGCAAATTCTGGTCCGGTTTCTGGAGCCATCTATGAAGGACCTTATTGCGTGCAGGGCTCTATCAGAACACGTTCTTCGCAGGCTTACGATAATACACTGACCAACTGGGCTGCAATGGTCAAGGGCGGTGTCTATGGAACGTCGGGTGTGGTTGCTGCGGATGCTGCGACTGCCGATTCTACTTACACTTATAATGTTGAGGATCCTGAAACGGGTGACCTTGTCCCTGTTACGGAATACTACAAATATGTGGCCTATCCGTTTGCGGTGGGCACGTACCAGTCTTGCCCGGTGGAGGTCCCTCCGGTAGATACTCACTTGCGTGTGCCTCTTTGGCCTGAACCTGCAGAATGGGCTCCTGGTATCAATATGTCCAATGGTATTGACGAAGTTGCCTATATCCATGTTCCGCCGGAAAGCGCTTATATTAACGAATATGGCACGTATGACCTGTATATTGAAAATATCTATATGCACAACAGCGCACACAAGTACTTGTACGTTGTAATGCCGCATGGTGGTCGCCTTACAAGAATCTTTGTGCGCGATGGTTTCAATATTCAGCCGAGTGCAAACAGCGCGGTGATTCAGGTTGTCTATGTCGATAGGAACGCCGTTTACAATACGACCACCAAAGAGTGGGATGTGAGCGCTCTTGTCGATAGTAACTACATAAGCAATGCGAAATATGCTGGTAACCTGATGTTCTATACAAATAAGGATGTTCACTGGAAATCTATGGTCAAGCCGAGTTACCAGGGAACCTTCATGACGACAGGTAAGTTCACCATTGAAAACCACTTTACGCTCGCAGGCCAGCTTGTGGCTAATAACCTGTGGTTTGAATCCGACATCGTGGGCGATTTCCGCTATGTGCCGTTTGATCCTCCCATACTGAAGATTGACCCGGAAGTGCTCCAGAATGGCGCCTTCCCCGAAAACAATGACGATGCGGAAATCCCGATATCGCTCGATACCGTTACGAACACGTCTGTCGACTTTAACTACTGCTTCGATTTGAATCTTTCGACGGCGGAGTTGGCGGACTTCCAGAGGACATCGAAGGCACCGTTCCCGATTTGCGAATGGACCGAAACGATATGGGGTAATTACACTTATGCAGATGATGGTACAACCAAGTTGGATAGTGAGGTGGTGAATGTTATTGTCCATCATGACTCCGGCTATGTGGTTATCCCTGCACATCGCCTCACTCCCTATGATGCGAATAAGGCATACTTGAACGTGTTTATCGATGGCATCGGAGAAAGTGAAGAATACCTGCACATGAAGATATTCAACCTTGCTGGTGCGGTACTGGAAGGCAATGAACGTGAGGGTCACTTTACGTTGACCATTGTAGATGCGAATAACCCGCCGGTTGCTGGTGCTTCTAGCGTGACGGGTACCGAAGACGTGGCATACACTTTCAAGAAGAGTGACTTCGCGTACTCTTCGAGCAAGGGCTACGCGGAAACGGGCGTAGTTGTGGCCACGCTCCCGAACAAGGGCACTTTGACTTACAAGGGCGGCAATGTTACCGCGGGCCAGTTCATTCCGGTGGATTCCATCGGCGACCTCAAGTACACGGGCAAGAAGGATGATTTCGGGACTCCTGCTACCACGTTCCAGTTCAAGGTTCGTGACGAGATGAACTCCACCTCGGGTGCCGCTATCATGACGGTAAATCTTGCTGCGGTAAACGATAAGCCGAGTGCTACGGCGAGCGAATTTACCATTGTCGAAAATTCGGCGGTCGGTGCAAAAGCGACTGGGTCGCTCGTCGTGAAGGACGTCGATGACAACGCGTTCGTCTATACCTTGGTGGGCGGCGCGACCGACATATTCCAGATAAACTCTTCTACGGGCGAGATTTCTGTCAAGAAGGCCGTTCTCGACCACGAGACGAAATCGACATACACGGTGACGGTGCATGTGCGCGACATGGCTTCGACGACGACGCTTGCCGATACGCTTTCGTACAATGTCGCTGTGACGATTCGCGTGACGGACGTGAACGAAAAGCCTACCATTGTGGATGCGAACCTCAAGGTTCCTGAAATCTGCGATTCCGGTACGGTTGTCGGTCCGGTTGTCGCTACGGAACGTGATACGGCTGCTGCGTTCACGAAACTTACTTACACGATTGTCGAGAGCGGCGTGCCGTTCGTGATGGATTCTAACATCGTCAAGGTGAAGGATCCGAGCAAGCTGGATTATGAGACGGATTCCGTGCTCACGTTCCATGTGGTGGTGAACGACGGTCAGTACACCGATACTGCGGTCGTGACGGTGAAACTCACCGACGTGAACGAACCTCCTCACTTTGGGGACAACATTCCTGTGCTCACAGTGGACGAGAACGCTCCTGCCGACACTCATGTTGGTGTTGTGACAGCAAGTGACGTGGATGGTACGGAAAACCTGACGTATTCCATTATCGATGAAACGGGTACGTTCAAGATTGTTCCTTCTACGGGCGAAATCAAGGTCATTGCCGATAGCACCATCGACTTTGAAACCAAGTCCACGTACACGGTGAAGGTGGTGGTGACTGACAAGGATGGCCTTACCGATACGGCTACCGTGACCATCAAGGTGAATGACGTGAACGAGGCTCCCTCTATTGAGGATGCTGTGTTCGCAATTGACGAAAATCCCAGGAAGGGCGATTCCGCGGGGGCTGTCATCGCGTCTGATCTCGACACTGCGGCGCAGTTCCGCGTACTCACTTACGAGATTGTAGAGACGAATGTGCCGTTTGAACTCGATTCCAACATCATTCGGGTTAAAGAACCCGGCAAGCTCGATTACGAGACGGATTCCGTGTTCACGTTCCATGTGTTTGTTACCGACCAGGACGGCCTTTCTGATACCGCTACCATTACGGTGAACCTCAACGATACGCCGGAACCGCCGAAGTTTGACGACAAGACTCCCACGTTCGCTGTTGACGAGAACGTTCCTGCGGGTACATTTGTGGGTGTCGTGACCGCATCTGACGTGGATGACGACGATACGCTCACCTACAGCATCGGCGATCCGACCGATACCTTCATTATCGACGAAGTTACCGGCAAGATTACGGTGAAGGCCGACAGCACCATCGATTACGAGACGAAGAACGAGTACACGGTGACCGTGGTGGTGACCGACAAGTACGGCTATACCGATACGGCGACGGTGACTATAAAGGTGAATGACGTGAACGAGGCTCCGGATGTTCCTGACCAGACCATCACGGTGAAGGAAGATGCCGTTGTGGGCAGCGACGTGGGCAAGATTGCGGCTTCCGACCCGGATACCGCGAAGGCGTTCAGCACGCTGACCTACGAACTGGTGGAAGAAAGTGAACAGTTTAGCGTGAAGGAAGACGGTACGGTCGTGCTCAAGAAGGAACTCGACTACGAGACGGATTCCGTGTACGTGATCAAGGTGCGCGTGACCGACGGAGACCTTGCTGATACCGCCCTCGTGACGGTGAAGGTGGGCAACGTTGTCGAGAAGACCGAGCTGGAAATCACCCGTGCCGAGACGAAGGATTCCGTGTGGCTCAATCCCGATACGCTGTTCATCAATACGACTGACCTTTGCATCGAGTGGAAGGCCGACGGCAAGCTCATGGGCCCCGATTGCGACCTCGATCTCCATGAGGGCGAGAACGTTATCGTGAAGGAATACAAGACTCCGGGCAAGGATGTGCCGGGCGTGGATACGCTTATCGTGTTCGTGAGCAAGCAGAGTCCTGTCGTGACGGTGACGGCGGTTGTTGACGACGGCAAGAAGCCGAACATCTTCACGATTGTGGAAGAACAGCAGACAGCCGATACGGCGTTCTACGTGAATTCCAAGAAGAACGACATTCTGGTGAAGGTGAAGGATCCCGTGTCCGGCGCAAAGGATTCGTTCGTGGTCAAGCTTGACCTCGATACGATGAACATCCCGGCGAAGACGTTCACGAGTACGCTCGAGGGCTTTACCGGTGCGGGCCTTACCCTGAACGAGAATCCCGCTTCTGGCGCATCGCACACGCCTGTCAACGACGACAAGGTGGCGGTAAGCTACACCGAGGTTGTGAACGGCCAGGAACTCACCGTGACCTACTACACCGACAAGGACGGGAACATCATCGAAAGTGCCGACGGCGTGAAGGTGATGACCGTTGCCTACGTGACCGAAGTCAAGGGCCAGAAGGTCGTGATTTCGTACAACGTGGATGCCGTGACGGGCGAGGTTGTGAAGACTTCCGGCGGCTACGCGAAGCCGGAAAGTTCTTCCAGCGGTTCGGGCAAGTCTAGCGACAAGTCCGGCAGTTCGGGCAAGTCCGGTGACAAGGATGAGGGCAAGTCCGCTACGTTCGAGAACGCCGTGGTGTTCACCGTTACCTACGACTATGTGGACGAAGCCGGCAACACGGTTACCGTTGCGTACGGCGTGGATGCCGAGGGCAACCTCGTGAAGAACGAGGACGGAAACCTCGGTTACGAAGTGAGCTACACCTACACGAACAAGTACGGCAACTCTGCCACGCAGTCCGTGTTCATCGTGCTCGACCAGGTCCCGCCCAAGGTGGAAATCCTCTTCCCGCTGGAAGGCGACGTAATCTACTCGAACTTCGTGGACGTGAAGTGGACCGTGGATATCGGCGACGGCCGTGGCGCCGTGGTGCAGGACACCCTCATCACTCAGGGCCTCGTGAAGGGCGGCAACGCCATCGTGCGCTTCTACCGCGACAAGGCGGGCAACGAGGCGAGCGATACGGTGCGCGTCATCATGAAGAACGCGAAGGATGTGGATATCGCTATCGAGCAGGCGGTAACCGAAATCACCAAGGACAAGGTGGCTGAGTACTACGCGACGCACGAGCCCGCGGAAGGCGAGACCTACGCCGTTACCATCTACAATTCCAAGACCGAGAAGGAAGTGGAAACCCTCGTGGGTGGTGGATACAAGACCAAGACCGGCAGCGGCGAAGAACCGTACCCGGGACTCCCGGGACACCTGGGCCCGACTCTCGGAATCGAGACGAAGGTGCCCACGATAAATGCTGTGGGCGGCCTTGCTACCCTCGACGACATCGTCGGATCCGACGGCCTTGTGCCGCTTGAGGGCGTCGATGCCGAAGAGAGCGAGAAGGTGACCGTGGAAGAGTACGTGCAGCAGTACTGCTCGACGGAATTCGCGGAGAATGTGGGTGCCGACCTCTCGAAGGCGAACCTGTACTCGACAAAGATGTACGTGAAAATCTGGATTTACACGAGCCTCGGGCAGTTCGCTGACTACTACGCGTTCACCCAGGACCTGAACAATCCGGAATACGTGAACGACGCTGGCCTCCTGACCCTGTACTTCGAAATGAAGCCGGATAAGGACGGCAATGTGCGTGCCGAGTCGGGTAGGCTCTATGCGACGGGCGCGTACGTGTTCCGCACCGAGGTCGAGATGAAGTCGACGCTCCGCTGCTCGCTGCCTCCGTTCGTGAAAACATCTGGCGGAATGGAACCCGAGAAGCCCACGAACAAGGTCGGCTCGGCACGTACCGTCAAGGAAGACCTGCTGAAGAGCTTCGGCTACAAGCGCCCCAACATGAAGTAAAAGATTAGGGAGGGCGTAAAGTCATCCCCGCTATAGCCAAATGTCATCCCCGGCTTGACCGGGGATCTTCTACCACGGCCAACTCTTTCGGCCTTGTGGTTAATGTCATCCCCGGCTTGACCGGGGATCTTTTATTATACAGAGTCCTCTTCCTGCAAAAAATGTAAAAGTTCACGTTTGTAAATGAAAATTTTACAAAAATATGTGAGTTGCGTCACATTCGGGATGTGGTGTCCCGAAAATCGGTCCGAAATGTTCCATTTTTTTTGCATTCACTCTTTGAATGTAAGGTTTTTTTTAGTATTTTTACTCTTGTGTGGGGATTTGGTCGTAACCTTATCCTGTGGTGGATAATATGAAGAAGAAAATACTTGGAATTGTAATATTCCTAATTGGAATATGCGCCCCGTATGCCCTTGCTAAGGCAAGTGTAGCCCCGTTGCAGTTTACGGGAGTGTCTTCGGATTTGCAGCAAGATCGATGGGATTCCCTGATGAAGTATAAAATCTGGGGAACCGAGTACATTTCTATTCGAGAGAATGTGTCCATCTCGGATAGTATCGGTTATAACGGAACTACCGGTGATTTAACATTCGAAAACCAACTTCACCATCTTGGTGGGCCCACAGTTGTAGGTGGGAATATGACTTACACTAATGGGTCTTACGATACTTTGTCTGCGGGTCCTGTTCGTGTTATGGGCAATTTAAGAATTTCGAATCAGGATAACAATAGGATGCAGGGGGACTGGTGTGTAAAGGGTAGCATCACTCAACAATATAATAACGGCTCTCTTCAGGCGTGGGACAATCTTGTTACAGGAAAGGTCTATTCAGATGAATACACTCTGCCCAAATCTGGTGGAAGCTATTCTGCTTGTCCTAGTGATGTTCCTCCTTTGGAAGATTTGTTTGTGCCCACTTTGCCGACTCCGGGAAGTTGGGGCTCCTCGTTTATGATGACCTCAAATTATCAGGATGAAGTCAAGTATATCCATGTGCCTCCTGATTCCGTGGAAAGAAATGCTTATGGTACTTATGACATGTACATTACTGAATTCCGTGCAGGGGGCTCAACGGGGAAAAAATTATATGTGGTAATGCCTCCTGGTGGAAAACTGACTCGTATCTTTTCAAGGGACGGTTTCCTGTTTGATAATTCTGCAAACGATATGAAAATTCAGGTTGTATATGTTGCGGAAGGAACAAAGTTTGAAGGTGGCCAATGGGATTTATCAAATACGAATGATTTTTCGTATTTGAGCAATGCTGAATATTCTGGCAATCTCCTTTTCTATACGAGTAAAGATATCCAGTGGGATTATTGGAAGGACGCCTCGTTCCAGGGAACATGGATGACAACGGGTAAGTTGACTGTTGGTGGTCACTTTAAGTTGGCTGGTCAGCTTGTTGCAAATCAATTGCAATTCCAGGCGGACATTAAGGGTGATTTCAAGTACATGCCGTTTGATCCGCCTTGGATTGACATCAACCCTGAAGCGCGTAGCTGGGGAACGGTTTACGAGGGTGTTTCTGGTCCGCAGCCTCTTTCAATTGTCTTGAACGAACCCCCGACTACGGATGTCAGTTTCAAGTACTGCTTTGTTTTTGATGGTGACCAAGCGAACAACAAGGATACCGATCCGGATTCATTGAATGCTTGGGCTAGCCTTGCTGACGTTGTTACAAGTGCAATTCCGGTGTGTAATGGAACGTCCGTATATGAGACGGTTGAATTCCCCAAGGGACACACAGTACCAACGAAAACTGTTACTGTATCTGTCCAGAATGACCTTGTCGAAGAATGGACTGAATTCTTCAAGATTCGAGTGTTTGATATGGTGGGTGCGGTTCTTCCGAACAAGAAACGTGAAGGTGAGTTCCTTATCGAAATTGATGATGACGATAAGGCTCCTAAGGGTAAAGACACCGTCTTTGTTGGTGTCGAAGATACCGAAAGTCCGTTTGTGAAGTTCCCCGCGACAACAGGGAATGGAGCTGACTTGGATGAATTCCAGGTGAAAATAGAATCGTTGCCTATGAAGAATGGCAATGTTGTCGGAACGCTAATCTTTGATGGGACTGTTGTCGATGCCGATGCTATAGCGGCAGGCTTGATTATTTCAAGCGAAGATATAGGCAAGCTTGTTTATCTTGGCGAGGAAAACGCTTTTGGAGACAACAAGGCTTCGTTCACCTATAGGATCATCAGCAAAGATGTTTCCGCAGTTGCCGCCAACACGGTAACAATCAATCTGCAGGCTGTGAACGACAAGCCGATTGCTCACGATACGGTTTACACGATTAACGAAAATGTCGCTGCAGGTACGGCTGCTGCAGGCAAGATTCGCATGGAAGACGTTGACGATACGCAGTTCACTTACGCCTTTGATACGAACGATCCGAAGTACACCACCGTCAACAGCATATTCGCTATTGATGCAACTACTGGTGCAATTACCGTAAAGAACGCCGGCCTGGACTACGAAGCTCTGAACGCCGATACCACGATGGTAATCAAGGTCATTGTGACTGATGCAGCAATCACGACCAGTGGTTCGGGCAAACTTGCCGATACTTCTATAGTGACTATCAAGGTTGTCGATGTGAATGAGGCTCCGGTTGTTCGCGACACGGCCTTCACTGTGGATGAAAACGTTCCTGCTGGTACCGAAGTCGGTACATTGGAAGCGTCTGATCCTGATATTAGGAATCCGCATTTCGGTACGCTGAGCTTCACCATTGATGAAAATTCGAACAGTAGCACTGCGGACGATGTTCCGTTTGCAATTGACAACGATGGAAGAATTACGGTTACCGCTGATGACGCTCTTGATTTCGAAACGAAGCCCACTTGGGTAATTCATGTGACTGTTACTGACGGCTTCATCCCGCAGACGGTCGAAGTGGTTATCAATCTCAATGACCTGAACGAACCTCCGCACGTTGACGATATCCTTGACCAGTACAACGTTGTTGAAAACTCTGCAAACGGAACGCCTGTCACTTCTCCGTCTATCAAGATTACGGATCCGGATGCTGGCGATGGTCAGAGCACTTTGAGCGCAAAGATTGAAGGCTTTACCGCTTCCGATAAGATTGCGGAACAGCTCTTTAAAGCGACTGTTGCTACTGCTGAAGATGGCTCGTTGAGGATCATGATTGCTGTGGAGAGAAGCGACTTGCTTGACTACGAAGCCCTCCTTGCTGATGGGGCCGATACGGTAAGTTACGACATTCGCCTTATCCTTACGGACCGTGAAGGTGGTACAGGAAGCTTTGCCGACACTGCGTTTACCACGATTTATGTGACCGACGAAAACGAAAGGCCGACTGCTCAGGATGGCAACTTTACGATTGCCGAAAATTCTGATGCCGGTACGGTTGTTGGCCAGGTTGTTGCCTCTGACCCGGATACGGCCCATGCCGCATACGGTACGCTCTACTACAGCTTTATGACGGAAACGACTCAGTTCGTTATTGACGAGGCTACGGGCGTGATTACGGTTGCGGAAGGTGCCGTTCTTGACTACGAAACGACTCTTCCGGATCACAAGATAACGCTCCTTGTGGAAGTTACGGACCGTGGCACTGAACCGCAGATCGCAACAGTTGTCGTGACCCTGACCGATGTCAATGAACCGCCGATAATTATCGATGACGGCCTGGACTACGAGGTGGTTGAAAATACTGCTCCTGGTACAGAAATTGCCCGCTACGAAATCAAGGATGTGGATGCCATCGATGCAAACTTTGCAACGTCTCTGGTGGTTTCCTTGACGGATAACGCTTCGCACACTGTTAAGGCTCAGAACCTGTTTGAGACTGTTGTCAAGACTGAAGGCGGCAAGACCTATGCTGTGCTTCAGGTCAAGAGCGACCTGGATTTCGAAGATGTCTTTAACAAGAATGCTGATTCCTTGTTCAACGTGACCATTACGTTGAAGGACCAGCAGGGTGTTGCCGGTTGCAATACGGTAACTCTCCCGAAGAAGATTACGGTACGTGACATCAACGAAGCTCCTGTGATTCTTGAAACCCCGACTTACACGGTCAAGGAAAATTCCGCTGCGGGAACTTCTGTCGGCAAGGTTGATGCTGACGATGAAGATATTTGGTCTGAACTGACCTTCAAGCTGGTGAACATCCAGGGCGAAGGCGATGTGGCAAGCCTCTTCAAGATTGATAACAACGGTAATATTACGGTCGCTGCGAACGCCAATCTTGACTACGAGACCAAGAACGAATATAGGGTAAAGGTTGTCGTGACGGACAACGGCTCTTCGAAGGGATTCACGGATCTTTCCGATTCCGTTATCATTACCATCCAGGTAACCGACGAAGACGAAAAGCCGGGCTTTGACGACAAGTACCCGACATTCTCCGTGTACGAGAATTCCAAGGCTGGTACGGATGTTGGTACTGTTTCTGCAACGGATGACGACTGCAAGGACAACACTTGTGCAACCTTGACCTACACGCTCGTTGCCGATACGGTTGCTGCGAACGCGAATGACTATAAGGAATTCAAGATAGATGCCTCTACGGGCAAGATTACGGTTGCCAAGGACAGTACGCTGAACTATGAAGTGGATAGCCTCTACTACGCCCTCGTCGTGGTTTCTGATGGGACGTTGAAGGATACGGCCCGCGTGACCATCAAGATCAAGGATGCGAACGACAAGCCTGTAATCGAGAACAAGACCCTGACGGTTCCCGAAAACTCGCAGGCTGGCACTGTGGTCGGTACTGTTCCGGCAAAGGATGAAGATAAGTGGTCTAAACTTACCTACAGCCTTGCCGACGTGAACACGAATGATCAGGTGGCAAAACTGTTCACGGTCGATAATAATGGCGTCATCAAGGTTGCCAAGGATAGTACGCTCGATTACGAAGACCGTAACGAGTACCAGGTGCTGGTAATCGTTACCGATAACGGTTCAGACAAGGGCTTTGAAAACCTCTCTGATACGGCTATTGTAACTATCAAGGTCGGTGATGAAAATGAACCTCCTGAGTTCATTGACGACGGCAAGCCGAGCTACAAGGTTGCAGAAAATACTGCCGCTGGCACGGAAGTTGCTCGTTACGAAATCAAGGACCCGGATGCAGCCGACGCGAATTTCGCGACGACCCTGAAGGTCTCGCTTGCGGATGATGAACAGAACGCCATCCTGGCGCAGAACCTGTTCAACATCAAGGTTGAAACTAGGAATGATTCCACCTTCGCGGTGATTCGTGTTGCCAGTGTTCCGGACTTTGAAGCGATTAAGGAAGCTAACGGTGATACGCTGTTCAACGTGACGCTTACCTTGAAGGACCAGAACGGAGCCGCTGGTTGCAACGAGGTTACGCTCGAGAAGAAGATTTACGTCAGCGACGTGAATGAAAAGCCGGATGTTAAGGATGCCGAATTCGCTGTTGACGAAAACTCCAAGAAGGGAGATTCCGTTGGCGTGGTTGAGGCCAGCGATCCGGATAAGTTCAACCCGGACTTCGGTACGCTCTACTACTCGCTGCTCGATGCGACCGCCGGTTCTACACCCGGTGCCGACACGCTGTTCAACATTGATAGTACCGGTAAGATTACGGTTGCGGAAAATGCAACGCTCAATTACGAAGAAACTCCGGTTATCTACGTGAAGGTTCGCGTGACGGATAAGGAACTTTCCGACACGGCACTTGTTACCGTCAAGCTCAATGACGTTGATGAAAATCCGAAGATTATCATCGATGACGATGACGACGGTGACGACGATACCGATTCTCTCTGTGTCGCGTTCTGCGATACGACCAGCCGCGGCCACACCGACGATAGCACCCTTACCGTGTTTATCAACGAGAACAGTGCAGACGGCGCTAAGGTGTTTGCCTACGTGGTTTCGGACGAGGATGCCGGTGACTTGGCTAACCTCACGCCGAGCCTGAAGGATAACAACGGGACTGGTGTGGATAGCCTCTTCAAGGCCGCGATTGTGGTCGAAGGCGGCAAGACCAAGCTGGCCGTTATTGTGCCCGATGGTTCGAAACTTGACTTTGAAAAGGTCAAGCCGCTGCACGAGGTGACTGTGTATGTTACCGACCCGGATGGCCTGCAGGATTCTATTGTCCGCAGAATCCAGGTTATCGACGTGAACGAGGCTCCGACTGTTGAAGATGCCGTGTTTGCCGTGGAAGAAAATTCCAAGAAGGGCGACTCTGTCGGTGTCGTTGTGGCTAGCGACCCGGATGTGCTGAACCCGGAATTCGGTACGCTCTACTACTCGCTGCTCGATTCCACTGAGGGCGCGGCAAGCAAGTTCAATATCGATAATACAGGAAAGATTACGGTTGCCGAAAATGCCGGCCTCAACTACGAACAGGATTCCGTGTTCTACGTGAAGGTCCGCGTTACGGACAGCACCCTTTCCGATACGGCCCTTGTGACCATCAAGCTCAAGGATACCGACGAAACGCCGAAGATTATTGTTGACGACGATGACGATGGCGACGACGATACCGATACGCTCTGCATTGCTCATTGCGATACGACCAACCGCGGCTCGGGCGACGAACATGGCAAGAACATCTTGACCGTGGGCGTCAATGAAAATTCCCCGACGGGTACGGTTGTTATGGAATACTTCGTGTACGACGAAGATGCCGACGATGTTGATTCGCTTGTCCCGTCGCTGGGCCTGATTGGTACCAACGTGACTACGGGCGTGACTGTCGACGACATCTTTGAAATCAACAAGGTGAAGGATGGTGACCGCTGGAAGATTGTCGTGACGGTCAAGGATTCCGACCTTCTCAACTACGAAGAACTCCGTGCCGCGCAGTCCAGCAACGATCCGGAACCGCAGTACACTGTGGCTGTGATTGTCTCGGAACCGGATGGCCACAAGGCTGAACTGAAGGATACGATTATCCGCGTCATTGAAATCCGCGATATGAACGAATCTCCGCTCTTCACTGTGGAAACATGTGAAATTGCCGAGAACAACCAGATTGGCGATTCCCTTGGCCGCGTTGAACATCCGAGCGATATCGACTCGATGTCCAGGATTGTCGACTACTACGACAACCGCTTCAAGCTGGTCGGTGGCGATACGGCGCTGTTCGACCTGAGGTACGACGAGCCGATTGACGGCCGCCCGAACATCACGCTTGTGGCTAAGGTCGTGTTTGACTGCGAATCGGAACCGTACAAGGACAAGTGCGGCCTGGATAGCGCGTTCCACGTAGTGATTGATTACTTCGACAAGAACGATACGACCATCAAGATGACGAAGGATGTGCCTATCAAGCTTATCGACGTGAACGAGAAGCCGAAGATCACCACGGATTCTGTGGATGTCAAGGAAAATGTGGAGAAGGGCACCGTTGTTGATACCATCAAGGCTACTGACCCCGATGTGTACGACTCCGTGCTGACCTACACTCTGGTCGAAGACAAGAGCGGCTGCTTTGATGTTTCTGAACGTGGCGTAATTACGGTCAAGGTGGACAACTGCCCGGCTCTGGATTACGAGAAGAACCATGAACTCCCGATTACGGTGAAGGTAACCGACAACGGTACCGACGGCGAAGGCGATAATACCTTGTCCGATACCAAGACGATTATCGTGAAGATTACCGACGTGAACGAGAAGCCGGATATCCCGGACCAGACCATCACGGTTTCGGAAGATGCGAAGATTGGTACCGAGGTGGGCGAAATCGAGGCGACGGACCCGGATACCTCGAAGGCCTACGGTACTTTGACCTACGAGCTCGTGGAAGAAAGCGAGACGTTCGAGGTCAAGGAAGACGGTACGATTATCCTCAAGGATTCTCTTGACTACGAGAAGGATTCTATCTACACCATCAAGGTGCGCGTGACCGACAGCGAACTTTCGGATACGGCGACTGTCACTATCAAGATTGGCAACGTCATCGAAACGCCTGAAGTCGAGATTACGATTGCCGAGACGGTGGATTCGACCTGGAAGAGCCCGGATACGCTCTACATCAATACGACCGACCTTTGCGTCGAATGGGAAGCCCGTAACAAGAAGAGCGGCGCTACGCTGAAGGATACTACCGAATGCATGCTGCTCGAAGAGGGCGAGAACATTATTGTCAAGAAGTTCGAAGACCCGTCGATGGACTTCCCGGGCTACGATACGCTCGTGGTCTACGTGAGCAAGGCTACTCCGATTGTCTCTATCCGCAAGGCGGAAGACGATGCTAGCGTGCCGAACATCTTCACGGTGGTGGAGGAATCTGCGCAGGCCGATACGGCGTTCTATGTGAACGAACGCAAGAACGACATCATTGTTACGGTAACGGATCCGGAGTCTGGCTCTAAGGAAACGTTCACCACGAAGATTGAACTCGATACCGTGAGCGTGCCGAAGAAGACCTTTACGGGCACGATGTCCGAGATTACCGACTTTAGCCTTGCACTTACCGACAATCCCTCTTCGGGCACGAGCCGCACGCCCGTGAACGGCGAGAAGGTTGCCGTCTCTTACACGGAAGTGGTGAACGGCCACACGGTGACCGTGACCTACTACACCGATGACAAGGGCGAGATGATTGCCAATGCCGATGGCGTTGTCGAGATGACTGTTGCTTACAAGGATACTATCGGTGGCCACGAGGTGACGATTTCTTACCAGGCCGACGCTGTAACGGGCGCTGTCATCAAGACTTCTGGCGGCTACGCCAAGCCGGAAGATTCTGCTATCGAAAGCAGCAGCTCGGGCAAGGGCGGCTCCTCTTCTTCGGGCAAGGATGACAAGTCCAGTTCTTCGAAGGGCGGCGATAAGAAGTTCGAAAACGAGGTGGTTTACACTGTGTCTTACGAGACGGTTGACGAGGCTGGCAATGCGATGACGGTTTCTTATGGCGTGGATGCCGAGGGCAACATCGTCCGTAACGAAGACGGCAACATCGGCTACCTGCTGACTTACACCTACAAGAACAAGTTCGGCAATACCGGCACGCAGTCGCTGTTCATCGTGCTCGACCAGGTGCCGCCGAAGGTCAAGATTCTCTACCCGACCGAAGGCGAGGTCATCTACTCGAACTTTGTCGACGTGAAGTGGACCGTGGATATTGGCGACGGCAAGGGCCCGATTGTTCAGGATACCCTCGTTACGCAGAGCCTTAACAAGGGTGGAAATGTAATCGTTCGCTTCTACCGCGACAAGGCTGGCAACGAAGCTAGCGATACCATCCGCGTTATCATGAAGAACGCGAAGGACGTGGATATCGCTATCGAGAAGCCGGTTACCGAAGTCACGCAGGATCTTGTGGCCGAGTACTACGCTACTCACGAGCCGGAAGACAACCAGACCTTCGCTGTAACCATCTACAACCCGAAGACGGACAAGGAAGTCGAAACTGTCATCGGTGGTGGGTTCGATAACAAGCCGGGTACCGGCGATGAACCGTATCCGGGCCTCACGGGCCACCTTGGCCCGACTCTCGGAATCGAGACGAAGGTGCCTACCGTGAATGCTGTGGGTGGTCTTGCCACGCTCGACGACATCATCGGCAAGGATGGCCTTGTACCGCTCGAAGGTGTTGAAGCCAACTCCAGTAAGAAGGTCAGTGTTGAGGAATATGTTCGCGACTACTGTACCGACGAGTTCGCTGAGAATGTTGGCTCTGACCTTTCTCGCGTGAACCTCTACAAGACCAAGATGTATGTGAAGGTCTGGATCTACACGACCCTGGGCGACTTTGTGGACTACTATACGTTCACTCAGGAACTCGACAATCCGGACTACATGAGCGATGCAGGCCTCTTGACGCTGTACTTCGAAATGAAGCCGGATAGGGATGGCAACGTTCGCACTGCTTCGGGCCGACTCCTGGGTACGGGCGCGTATGTCTACCGCACTGAGGTCGAGATGAAGTCCACGCTGCGCTGCTCCGTGCCTCCGTTCACGCAGAACGCAAAGGGTGGCTGGGAACCGGAAAAGCCGTCCAACAAGGTGGGCTCGGCACGCTCTGTGAAGGAAGACATGCTGAAGAACTTCGGTTACAAGCGCCCCGAAAAGAAGTAACCTTGTCTTCGTGAAAATACTCCCCGCCTCGTGCGGGGATTTTTTATTATTGGAAATATGCTTATAGGTTGCCATCTTTCTAGTGCTGCAGGTTTCAAGGCGATGGGCGAGGACGCCCTCTCCATAGGGGCCAATGTGTTCCAGTTCTTTACTCGCAACCCGCGCGGCGGGAGTGCGAAACCTTTTGACAAGGCCGATGCCGACGCGCTGGTGCAGTTGATGCGCGAAAACAAGTTCGGGCCCGCGCTTGCGCATGCACCCTACACGCTGAACCCGTGTGCGGCGGACCCGGGGTTGCGTGACTATGCCCGCGACGTGATGAAGGACGACTTGTGGCGCATGGACCACTTTCCGGGAGCGATGTACAACTTCCACCCCGGGAGCCACGTGAAGCAGGGGGTCGAAAGGGGTATCGAGCTGATTGCGGAACACCTGAATGCGATACTGCGACCGGACCTGAAGACGCTTGTGCTCCTCGAGACGATGGCGGGGAAGGGGAGCGAGGTTGGCCGGACCTTCGAGGAATTGCGCGCGATTATCGACCGGGTGGAACTTTCGGACAAGGTCGGGGTTTGCCTCGATACCTGCCACGTGCACGATGGCGGCTACGACATCGTGAACCGCCTGGACTGGGTGCTGGAACAGTTCGACAAGGTAATCGGGTTAAAGCGCCTGCACGCCATCCACCTGAACGACAGCAAGAACCCGCTCGCAAGCCACAAGGACCGTCACGAGGTCATCGGTGCGGGCTTTATCGGGCAAGAAGCCCTGGTGCGCGTGGTGAACCATCCGGCGCTCCGCGACCTGCCGTTCTACCTCGAAACCCCGAACGAACTCCCCGGTTATGCGAAAGAGATTGCCCTGATGCGTTCTTTTTCGTCATTCTGACGCCCGAAGGGCGGAAGAATCTAGGTCTGGATCCTTCGGCTCCGCCTCAGGATGACGATTTAAACAAAAAAACGCATTTTTTTGCAAAAAATCCCCTTGACAACGGGCGAGTAAAATCTATATTTGGGGGCGTCTAACAGACGATGCTTCATAGCTCAGTTGGTAGAGCCCGCGACTGTTAATCGCGTTGTCCTTGGTTCGAGTCCAAGTGAAGCAGCTTAGAACCCCGTTCGAAAGAGCGGGGTTCTTTGTTTTCTTTTCTTGTCATCCCCGCTATCATTCTTGTCTTCCCCGGTTTAGTCGCGGCCCTCCTTTTTGTATATTTCATCCTATGTTCAAGAAGTTTTTTATCGCTATTCTCGCTGCTGCTGCTTTCACGCTCGCGGCTGACCCCGTCACTGTCGAAGCCCGCCTGACCGAAATCCCGGGCAAGATGCCGAGCAACGACCTCTACAGCTACGTGTACGTGTTCAAGTACAAGGTGCAGAAGGTGGTTTCCGGCAAGCTCGACGCGAAGGAAATCTTGGTGGGCGTGTACAACCCGCTTATCGCTCGCGGCAAGGTCAAGGACAAGATGGCCGACAAGAGCAAGGGCAACGTAGGCGAGTTCAAGGCGAAAGCCAAGCATACGCTTAAGATTGTGCCGCTTGAGGGCAACTGGGATGGCGCCGTGGAAGACGAGTACTTTGACGACGAATCCCCGCGCTACCTGGCCATCGAGGTGAATGAATAAATAGGGGTCAATAGTCATTGGTCAATGGTCATTGGTTCTTATAATCGCGGCTATGCCGCCTAACTTTAACCAACAACTAATGACTAGTGACTAATAACTACTTATGGTTTTCTCTTCCCAGATTTTTCTGTTCTACTTTTTGCCGACTTTTTTGGTCGGGTACTTTGTGCTGTTCCGTGCCGGGGTCAAGCATTCCGGCCTGAACTTCTTCATCACGATTTTCAGTTACATCTTTTACGGCTGGCTCGAGCCGTGGCTCGTATTCCTGATGTTCGGCTCGACGCTCGTGGTTTACGTGAGCGGGCGGTTCATCTCTGCGCCTGGCGCTAGCAAGCGGCAACGCAATTTGGCGCTCCTTGCGGCGATTGTCGTGAACCTCGGTGCGCTCGGGTTCTTCAAGTACTATATGTTCGGCATGGGTGTCATCAACGATGTGGTGGCAAAGCTTGGCTGCGAACCGTTCTCGGTGATGACGGTGCTTTTGCCGGTGGGCATTTCGTTCTATACGTTCCAGTCCATGAGCTACGCGATTGACGTGTGGCGTGGCACCGCCCCTCCGGTCAAGGACTTCGTGACGTTTGCCTGCTATGTGGCGTTGTTCCCGCAGCTTGTGGCGGGCCCGATTGTGCGTTACAATACGGTCGCAGAAGAACTTGCGACCCGCACGCATACGCTCGAGAACTTCGTTCGCGGCATCATGTTCTTCAGTTTCGGTTTTGCGGAGAAGATTTTCCTTGCGAACCAGGTGGGCATCATCGCCGACCGCGTGTTTGCGGCAGACGCTCCGGGCGTACTCAATACGTGGTGGGGTAGCCTTGCCTACATGTTCCAGATTTACTTCGACTTCTCGGCGTACAGCAACATGGCAATTGGCCTTGGCCTGATGCTCGGGTTCCATTTCCCGCGCAACTTCAACGGCCCGTACCGCTCGGGGAGCATTACCGAATTCTGGAAGCGCTGGCATATTTCGCTCACGAGTTGGTTCCGCGATTACCTCTACATCGCCCTCGGTGGAAACCGCGTGGGCAAGAAACGCCTGTACTTTAATTTGTTCATGGTCATGTTCCTGAGCGGCGTGTGGCACGGCGCGAACTGGACGTTCGTTTGCTGGGGCCTGTACCATGCCTTCTTCATGATTGTGGAACGTGCGAACAACAAGAACGCGCTTTACTACAAGGCGCCCCGCGTGGTGCAGATTCTTATTACGCAGGTGCTCGTGCTGTTCGGCTGGGTGCTGTTCCGCGCCGATAGCATTGGCGAGGCGTGGCGCATGTGGAAGGCGATGCTCGGGCTTATGCCGGTGAGCGGCGCCGACGCCATCCTTACGGCCGAAATCTTCACGCCCACGTGCATCGTGTTCATGGCCGTGGCAGCCCTGCTTTCGTTCTGGAAATTCCGCAGTTTCGACTGGTGCAACGAGGTGAAACCCTGGAAGGCTGCCGTCGCGCTCGGGCTCTTTGTGCTCGCGACACTTGCGCTCTTTACCCAGAGCTACAACCCGTTCCTTTATTTCCAATTTTAACACTTCGCGGCCAGCAACTGTCTAGGGTGTTGCCCCGCGTTATGTTATATTTTCATTGGTATTTTGGGATAAGACTGCATTTGGAGGATAAATGAGGCGTTCTTTTCTTGTTTCTTTTGCGATGTTTCTTGCTGTTGCGGGACTCTCCTTGATGGCATGCGGGGACGATGAGAGCAGTTTTGCCCCGCGCGACGACGAGTCGTCCAGCAGTATCGAAGACGTCACACCGCAGTCGAGCGAAGACGAGACAAGTGTGTCCAGTAGCTCTGCCAAGTCTTCTTCTTCAGTCAACGCGAAGTCGAGCGAATCAGCGAAGTCTTCTTCTTCCAGCGTCACACCGCAGTCGAGCTCTAGTGCGAAGTCCAGCAGCAGTGTGAAGTCTTCCTCGAGCGTCGCGTCTAGCAGTTCCGCGAAGTCCTCTTCCAGCGTCACTCCGCAATCGAGCAGTAGTGTGAACTCCTCCTCTAGCGTCACTCCGCAGTCGAGCAGTAGTGAGAACTCCTCCTCCAGCGTCACTCCGCAGTCGAGTTCAAGTGTTCCCAGTAGCAGCGGCTATGTCCCGTATGACCATATGGCTGATTTGGGTGATGCTATTCGTATCAAAAGCAGCGATTACAAGACCTTTGTTGATGAACGCAATGGTCGTAGCTACTACTACATTACGATAAACGGGAAAAACAAAAAAGGCGAGGCCGCTTCTGTGACCGTAATGGCAGAAAACCTCAATATCGGCAAGATGGTTGGTATTACAAAAGATCAGGCAAACGATACGTTAATCGAGCGTTACTGCTACGATAGGGATACCACAAATTGCGACCGCTACGGTGGCCTCTACCAGTGGGCCGAGATGATGCAACTGCCGAGCCGCTGCAATACCGAAAGCTGCGCCGATTTGATCCAGCCGAACCACCAGGGCATCTGTCCGGATGGCTGGCGGCTTCTGACTCAGGACGATTTTTACATTGTGCTTCATGCGGACAACAATAAGCACGGAATTCAAGACGCTCGAGCAATATCATTTGGGGGCTTTAATTACAGCGGCTATTCCCTCGTCGGTGCAGGGTATATTTGGGATCGAAGATTAACGCGTATAGGTGAGGCTACATATTGGTATTATCCCGACGAAGGTTCTTATTCTAAAAATGGTGAAGTAATTTCAACAGCGTTTGCCGCTGCAACATCTCGTTCGGGAGAGTACCTAACTGAGCAGGAAACGTACAAAACTCACGGTTTCTCCGTCCGCTGTACTAAGCTAGAGGAATAATCAACATTTTTGAAAATAATTACAACGCACCCCGAGGTGCGCTGTAATTGTTTTATCCCAAATGGAATTTTCTTCAAATTCCACACAAAAAGTTTTAACTAAAAAGGCGAAAATCATGTCCAAGAACGTCAAGTCCAACAACAAGAACACCAAGAAATCCGCTTCCAAGTCCAAGAAGTCCACCCGCAATATCTATAAAATCGAGTCTCTCGAACCGCGTTTGATGATGGACGCCGAACCGCTCGATTCGGCCCTCGAGCCCAACCTTGACATGGAGCAGTTCGACTCGTACGTGGATCAGATAAGCAATCTTTCGGATTCCATCGGTGAGAAGGCTGTCGAATCTCTTGGACAGTTCGACAAGATTGATTTTACCCAGTTTCACCTGGCGGACAAGGCTAATGCTGCTGTTTTAAACATCTTCCTGCAGTTTAATACGATACCCGCAATTCGCGAAGGCCGAAGTGACTAACTGATGCGACCGTTCGCGCTACACTCTGGTTTTTATACTCTGGTATGCGCTCACTCTCGCCACCACGCCTCGTTGATACAAGGCGCTTGTGGCTCACACACGAGGCTTTCGCAGTACCCGCTTCGAAACGTTCCCGCGATAAACAGTCTTATTCCGGAGCCTCTCTCATGATTCTTTGCGGAGAGAGGGCGTTTTGCAAAGCAAACACTTAAACGAAGTGAATGTGTTTGCGTGCGAAATGTCCCTCGAAGCAAACTATATTATGAAAAGCGTTTATGGACCCTATCGTCGTTTCACTCCTCCAGGGTGACAGATGAAGGTATGGAATTGGAGATCCCCGGTCAAGCCGGGGATGACAATTGGGGTTCAGAATGGCAATTGGGGCTGGGAACGCCCAAGAAAATGAAAATCCGGCGTGTTTTTTACTATCTTACCGGATATGAGTGAAAACCCGCAGAATGTAGAAGAGGCCGAGGAAGTCGAAGAAGAACTTCCGAAAGTGGAAAGCAGCGAGGACCTTGCCCGCATTATACAGGCTATCGTGTTCGCTTCGCCCGACATTGTGACGCTCAAGAAGTTGCGCGAGATTCTGGGCGACTTTCTGGATGCCCGTACCGTGTCGGATGCGCTCATTGCTGCGAACGATTCGCTGAACAAGATTAATTCCCCGTTCGAGATTGTGGAGCAGGCGGGCGGCTACCGTTTCCGCACGCGTGCGAAGTACTACCCGTGGGTGCGCAAGCTGTTCCCCGAGGCGAATGCGCGCCGCCTGAGCCAGGCCGCACTCGAGACCCTCGCGGTGATTGCCTACCAGCAGCCCATCACGAAGGCCGCCATCGAGCAGGTGCGCGGTGTGTCTTCTGTGGATGGCCCTATCAGGAACTTGCTCGACAAGGGCTTTATTGCATTGGGCGCGCGCGCCGAGACTGTCGGCAACCCCTATACGTACGTGACGACCCAGGAATTCATGAAGTATTTCGGCATCAACCGCATTCCCGAAGACCTGCCGCGCCTGCGCGAGTTCAGCGAACTCCTGGAAGCGGGCACGCTCGTGCCGCAGTACGCCAAGCAGGAATCCGAACCTACGGAACCTGTGCCTCCGGAAGATAACCCGGAACAGATTGAACTTTCGATGGGAGACCTGTAATGGCTGTCACCCCGTTGATGCAGCAGTATTACGAGATCAAGAAACAGAACCCTGGCTGCATTTTATTTTTCCGCATGGGCGACTTCTTCGAACTGTTCGAGGACGACGCCGTCATAGCATCGAAGATTCTTGGACTTACGCTCACGAGCCGCAACAATGGCGCCTCGGGTGCGACTCCCTTGTGCGGGTTCCCGCATCATGCCGCCGACCGCTACGTGCCGAAGATGGTGGCGGCGGGTTACCGCATCGCGATTTGCGAGCAGGTGGAAGACCCGAAACTCGCGAAGGGTATCGTGAAGCGCGATATCGTGGAGATTATCAGTGCCGGCACCGCGATGGACGAGTCGAACCTGAACGCGAAGGAGGCGAACTACCTGTTTGCCTACGTGCCTGCGGGTAACGATGCCGCGTTTGCCGTCGCCGACGTGACGACGGGCTACCTTGCCGTATGCAGGAGCAGCGTGCAGGCTTTCGAGTGCGAGTTCAGCCGCCGCATGCCCAAGGAAATCGTGGTGCCCGAGGGTGTCGAGATTCCCTCGAGCATTATGGACATGGTCAAGGCCGACAACGTGCTGGTGACGCAGATTCCCGAGTTCATGTTCGGGGAGGAGCAGAGCCGCGACGTCCTGTTTAGCCACTTCAAGGTGGAATCGCTGGTGGGCCTCGGGCTCGACGGCCGCGAATGCGAGACGGAAGTCGCGGGTGCCCTGATGGCCTACCTGATGGACCAGAAGAAGTCCGAACTTTCGCACTTTACGACGCTCGAGATCTTGAATCTCGACGACTACATGACGCTTGACCCGAGTACGCTCAGGAACCTGGAACTTACGCGCCCGCTGAATGCGGACGACTACTCGAGCACGCTCTGCTCGGTGCTGGACCACACGGTGACCGCGATGGGCGGGCGCACGCTCAAGGACTGGGTGAGCCACCCGCTGATTTCTGTTTCGCGCATCCAGGAACGCGAGGAGGCTGTTGCGGAACTGGTACAGAACCCGGTGGCGCTTGACGAACTGAAGGAATCGCTCACGAGCATCCTCGACATGGAACGCCTGATGGGGCGCGTGGGGAGTGGGCGTGCCAACGCGCGCGACCTTGCGGGCATGGGCCGTTCGCTTTCGCAGGCATCTAAGGTGGCCGACGTGCTCGAGGGTCTGCGGGCACCGATTTTTGAAGGCCTGCGCGAGACGCTTGAACACGCGCGCGGCCGCGGCGAGGAACTGTTGGCGCAATTCAACGAGGACTTGCCTCTCACGGTGCGCGAGGGCGGTATGATACGCCCTGGCGCGAACGCCGAACTCGACGCGATGAACGAGGACATCAAGGAAAAGCGCGAATGGATTGCCTCGCTGGAAGGCCGCGAGCGCGAACGCCTCGGAATCCCGAGCCTGAAGGTCGGTTACAACCGCGTGTTCGGCTACTACATCGAGATTACCAAGGCGCAGATGGCGAAGGCGACAAGCCCCATCCCCGAGGAATATATCCGCAAGCAGACGACGGTGAACGGCGAACGCTACATTACGCCCGAGATGAAGGAATGCGAATCCATCATCAGCAACGCCGAGGTGAACATCCACGAGCTCGAATACCGCATATTCTGTAGCCTGCGCGACCGCGTAGACGGCTGGCGTGCCGAACTCCAGGAAATTGCCGACGCGGTGGCGAAGGTCGATACGCTCTACAGTTTCGCGCGGGCGGCCCGCAAGTACAACTACGCGTGCCCCGAGGTTTTCGAGGGCTCGGGTATAGAAATCCGCGGCGGTTTCCATCCGGTGATTGTCGCCGTGAACCCGGATTTGGACTTTATCCCGAACGATGTTTCGCTTTCGCCCGATGGCACGCGCCTGATGCTCATCACGGGCCCGAACATGGCGGGTAAGTCGACTTACCTGCGCCAGACCGGGCTCATCGTATTGATGGCGCAAATCGGCTGCTTTGTGCCGGCGGAATCTGCCCGCATTGGGGTAGTGGACCGCATATTCACTCGCGTGGGGGCGAGTGACCGCCTGAGTCGCGGGCTCAGTACCTTCATGGTCGAGATGATAGAGACCGCAAATATATTGCGGAACGCGACTCCGCACAGCCTTGTGCTGCTCGATGAAATCGGGCGCGGCACGAGCACCTTCGACGGGCTTTCCATCGCCTGGGCGATTGTGGAGACCCTCCACGACGAGCCCGCACGGCAGGCACTGACCCTCTTCGCGACGCACTACCACGAACTCACCGGGCTCGTGGAAAGCCTCGAGCATGCGGGTAACTTCCAGGTGGCCGTGCAGGAGAAGGGCGACAAGCTGGTGTTCCTCCACAAGATTCTCGCGGGTGCCTGCGACTCGAGCTACGGCATCCATGTGGCCGAGATGGCGGGCCTCCCGAACAACGTTGTCCGCAGGGCGAGGAAGATTCTTCTCCGGCTTGAGAAGGAAAAGATTGACCCGAGTGACGGCGCCGTGAAGAAGAAGCAGAAGGAACACCCGCAGCTTGATATGTTTGCACCGCCCGACGAGAACACGCAGCTGTTGAAGGACGAAATCCGCAGGCTCAAGCCCGAGGAAATGACCCCGATGCAGGCGCTCCAGCGCTTGATGGAACTGAAGGAAGCGTACGGGAAATAGAACTTGGTCAATAGTCAATGGTCATTAGTTTTTAGAAAGGCGTCGAAGCCGCGATAATTCAACTAACAACTAATAACTAATGACTAACAACTAATAACTAAAGATGATAGACTTTGCTGCCATAATGGAACATGCCTTCGCGAACCGTCCGTACCTTTCGGACGTTCACGGCATAGAGCATTGGCACCAGGTGGAGGCCAACGGGCTCCTGCTTGCTGGCCGCGTTGCCGGCGTGGATGTCGAAGTCGTTCGCCTCTTTGCCATATTCCACGACAGCAAGCGCTTTGACGATGGTCACGACCCTGAGCACGGCGCACGCGGTGCCGAATTCGCGAAGGAATGCCGCGAGGCTAAGCTCTTCGAGATAGAAGACGAGCGCTTCGAGAAACTTTACCATGCCTGCAAGTTCCACACGCACGAACCGAAAAACGACGACCCGACCATCGCTTGCTGCTACGATGCGGACAGGCTCGACCTGGGCAGGGTTGGGATTCCGCTCGACCCTGAAAAGATGGCGACAGGTTTCGGGAGCAGGATTGCGAAACAGTCTTTGAAAGATCGCGTGTCGGTATTTGCCATGCGCGAGTGGATAAAAAATTTAAACTTGCCCTGAGAGGAATAATATGCGTTTGAAAGTTATTGCCTGCCTTCTGCTTGCCCTTTTTGCAAGTTCGTTTGCCGCCCCTTCGGCCAAGACTACGGCAAAGGCCCAGACTGGTAAGGTGGCTGCACCTTCCGAAATCAAGCCGCTCCCCCCGGCTGTGGCCGATTCGCTCAACTGGTTTGCCGCCCGCGAGATGGGCGGGGCCAACATGCCGTTTACGCGTGCGCACCTTGCGAAGGTTGCTGCCGGGAGTAACCGCGTGGCGCTCGTGTACTTTGCCACGTGGTGCGTGCCGTGCCGCGCCGGTATGAAAAAGCTTGTAGAATCTCGGCAGGAACTCGAACAGAACGGGGTGAAGGTTATCCTCGTGAATGCGGGTGAACGCGAGGAGGCCAAAATCAAGAAGATGGTCGAGACTCTCGGGGCTACGGTTTTCCCTGTGGTGCTCGACCCCTACAAGCGCCTTTCGGAAGGTATCGGGCTCATAAAGGAGGGCGAAAATATCGCGCTCCCTATGACGCTTGTCGTGGACAATGCAGCAAAGCCTGTGTTCATGATTGGGCAGGAAGGCTCGGACTGGCCGTCTGTTCTCTGGACAAAATAAGCCTTGGGGCTTGAAAAATCGCTTGTAAATTCTAAATTTACCTCCACGAAAAACATATGAATGCAATGGGCTCAAGGTGGGCCCTCTGGAGCATAAATGGCAATTAACTACCTGGATCTCCCTATCGGACGCAAGTACCCCTACGAGGTCGACTGCGTTGTGGAAATCGGCAAGGACACCAACCTCAAGTACGAATATGACGAACGCCTGCATGTGTTCCGCCTGGACCGTTGCCTGCTCAGCTCGATGAGCTACCCCTGTACGTACGGTTTTATCCCGAGCACGAAGGCCGACGATGGCGACGCGCTCGATATGCTTATCTACAGCCCCGCCTCGATGATGACGGGTACGGTCTGCACCTGCCGCGTGATTGGCGCGCTCGACATGACCGACGGTGGCAAGAAGGACTACAAGGTGCTGGGCGTGCCGGTGTTCAACCCGCGCCCCATCAAGGACATCGGCGACGTTGACCAGATGTTCCTGCGCATCACGAAGAACTTTTTCCAGAACTACAAGGAACTGGAAGGCAAGGACGTGCAGATTGGCGACTGGCAAGATGCCGCGTTTGCCCGCGAGCGCGTGATTGCCGCCCACAGGGCCTACTTCCAGAACCAGGTGCAGGTCCCGGAAACCTTCTACCAGGAACCGGAAAGCGCCGAGCATCTGCCTCCCGAGGAACTGATTTAGCCATTGTGCCGTTTGTCGGCGTAAGACGGAATTTTATCCGTTTTTTCGCGTGGATGGCGTTTGCGCTTATGTAAAAAAGAATATATTTTAGTTAAACAATAAATCCGAACCTTTTAGAAAGGAGAACAAATGAAGAAAATCGTTTTAGCCGCCCTCGCTGCGACTCTCATGCTTTCTTCTGGCGCATGGGCTGGTTTTTCCATCCATGTAGATAACAACAAGAAGAGCGAACGTCGTAATGATCCGCCTCCTCCGCCTCCTCCTCCGCGTGAACGCCTGGAATGCCGCTTCGAGAAGCCGGATTGCCGCCCGCGTGACCGCCACTACCGTGTGGACTACCGCAACCGTCGCCCGATGGTTGAAGGTGAATGCTACCGCGGCGATGCCGACGGCCGTTGGGACTACTACTGCAACGACGGTACCCGCTGGATGACTATTGACTTCCGTCGCAACCGCCCGGGTCGCGTGGATTGCCTTGACCCGCGCCGTGGCCGTTTCTTTGATGCCCGCGACGTGCGTGAATGCGTCCGTATCCACGACCGCTAGTCTAGTCTAAAATTTTTGGACAAACGAAAAACCTTCCCCCGCGGGAAGGTTTTTTCTATGTACCGGCAGGGGCCGTCATACGAGCCTTGCCCTAATTTTCATGCACCGAAGGTGCGCATGCTCTAACACACTGACACGTAGTTTAACATAAGCAAGGTGTGTTTGAGCGTGTCGGGAGGGTTTTAGGGAGGGGCCGCCATACGAGCCCCTCCCTAATCTCAAAAGCTTTTCCCGAGTATAGCAGAGACGTTCTTCAAGATGCCTTCCGCCACGTCGGGCTTGTTCATCGAGTAAACGTGCACGTTTGTAATCCCGTTCGCGTACAGGTCGATAATCTGGTCGCTCGCGTAGATGATGCCCGCCTGCTTCATAGCCTCGGGGTCGCTCCCGAACTTGTCGACCAGCGACTTGAAGCGTTGCGGCATAAAGGAGCCCGAAAGCTTGATGGCGCGTTCCACCTGGTTCGCGTTGGTGATGGGCATAATGCCGGGGAGCACGGGGCAGTTCACGCCCGCATCGCGCAGCTTGTAGAGGAAACTGAAGAACAGGTTGTTGTCGAACACCATTTGCGTGGTGAGGAAGTCCGCTCCCGCGTCGACCTTTTCCTTGAGGTGCTTGATGTCTTCGGCCTGGTTCGCGCTCTCGGGGTGCTTTTCGGGGTAGCAGGCCGCACCGATGCAGAAGTCCGCGTCGGCAGCCTTGAGTTCGCGGATGAGTTCCACTGCGTAGTGGTAGTCGCAGTTGTCGCGGCCCTTCTCGATGAGTTCCGGGGTGAGGTCGCCGCGGAGCGCCATCACGTTCTTGATGCCCGCCGCCTTCATGTCATCGATGCGCTGGTGCACCGTCTCCTTGCTGCTCGAGACGCACGTGAGGTGGGCGAGCATCGGGATGTTGAACTTTTCCTTGAGGTTCTTCGCGATATCGAGGGTGAAGTGGCTCACGCCGCCGCCTGCACCGTAGGTGACGCTCATGAATGCGGGGCCGAGGGCCGCGATGGATTCTGTTGCCGCCTTCACGTTTTCGAAGCTCGTTTCCTTCTTGGGCGGGAACACTTCAAACGAAAGGCTCATCTTGTCTTGCTTGAGGATGTCGATAATCTTCATATAACCTCACATTTTTAAACTTTTCTTGTCCGGACCACCATGCGTAGTCTATGCGAATATTTGAATATATGCAAATATAGATAAAGTACCATAAAATGTGCGTGTAATTTTTTAAAAATATACAGATAAGATTATTACAAACTTATATTTTAGGCATGATTAAATCATACAAACTCTCTCTCTGTCTTGTGGCAGCCCTGTCTGCCACGGTTTTCTGGGCCTGCAAGGATGAACCCGACCCCCGCACGGTTGCTGACAATAAGTCCGAAGCGGTCGATACAAGTAAAATCAAGGCGAAGGTGCGCAAGGTTCTTGGCGAAACGGACCTGCAGCGCAAGAATACCGAGAAATGGAGCAAGCTCCGGTTTGGCCAGGTCGTCTCCGAAAAGGATCGTATCCGTACCGGCGCAGAATCCGAGGCTGTCATGGCTATCAACGATGGTTCCTCGCTGTGGATTACGGAACTTTCGGACGTAGTTCTCGATGCAGAGATTTTTGACTCGCTCAATCACCAGGTATCTGTTCGCGTGAATAACGGTGCGGTGCTCTTTGATGTGCAGAAGCAGCCTACTGGCCGTACGGTCAACTTCACTACCGGCGTGGCGACGGCTGCCATCCGTGGTACGGCGGGCTTTGTCGCAAGCGTCAACGGCCAGATGGTCACATCGCTTAAGCAGGGCCTGGTCAGCGTGAACAGTATCGCGGGCAATACGGGCGAGGTCGTCCAGAACCAGACGCTCATTGTCGGCAAGAACGGCGTCATCAAGAACTTGAACCTGAAGAGCTCGGGTACGAAGGCGCTCTCCATGGAGCTTGCCAACGTGAACATCTGGGGCATGGGCCCTGAATCGGAAGAGTTCGAGAAGGCTCTTACCGACTTCGATAACGATTACGAAAAGCGCAGGGAAGAGTTCGCGAAGAAGGTGAACTTCAGGGCGAACCCGCTTCCTGACACCCTCATGCTTCCGAGCGTGACGTTGCAGGCCCGCGTGAACCCTGGTATCGTCGTTACCGTGATGGGCGAATCCGATACGGTGCCCGAAAGCGGTATCTACCAGCGTACGGTGGAATGGGCTGACGATTCTTACGGCCCCAAGCGTTTCTCGGTTACCTGTAGCGAAGGCGATATCGAAATTGAGTGCTTCACGTGGAAGTCCAACTACACGCCTCCGAGCAAGCCTGCGGGTGACGATGCCTCTGCGGGTGAGGCCAACGCGGATTCCATCGCTGCAGCAGAAGCCGCAGCTGCCGCTGCCGCCGAAAAAGCCGCCGCGGATAAGGCTGCTGCGGAAAAGGCCGCGGGCAAGAATGCTGCCGGCAAGAAGGCCGACCAGGCCGATGCTTCGTCCGCAAACGAAAAGAAGACCACCAAGAGCGTGAACGTGTCGCTGAAACTTGTCGGCGGGAAGACCGAAAGGAAGCACCTTGACCTGCCTGCGAGCGAGTACAAGACGAACCTCAAGTTCTCGCTTGCCGGCATCACGGATGCGGATATAAGCGAGATTGCTAGCGTTACCGTGAAGCGCAAGGGCGAGGTGGTCCAGTCGTTTAACAATATAAGTGGACTTAACTACGAAGTCCCCGTCTCTATCAAATTGAACACGATTGCGAAGTTCGATATCGAAATTGCCCTGAAGAGCGGCAAGAAGATCCGTACGACCAAGACCTACGAAGTGTTCTGCTTACGCCGCAACCACAGCGCCAAGGCGCGTAACTGCGTGCAGTACGACAAGGTCGATGGCGGTGGCTGTGATGAAAGCCATGCCGAAGAATACGAAGCAGTCAAGGATAATGGCACCTTGAAGGAAGACTAGCCAAGAAGAATTTATACAAAGGGATAACCATGAAAAAGAACATGATTCAACTGAAAGGATTGATGGGCGTGCTTGCGGGTGCTTGCTTGCTTGCTGCCTGCGCTTCGAACCCGCCTGCCAAGGAAGACAACACGGACGAGATTCGTGCCCGCGCCGATGCCGCCCAGCGTGAAATTTCGCGTGAGACGGGTGAGGTCGTTGCTGACGATGCTCCGGCTGCCGCCGCATCGTCGGGTACGGCTGCTTCTGCTGCCGAAGACGACGGAATCATTGTTTCGACCGTGAATTTCAAGACCCGTCCGACGGTGCTTGTTGCCCCGGCGATGGGCGCGAAGATGGCGGGCAGCATCGACGTGATTCGCAGGAATCCGCTTGCGAAGACTGCGATGGAAGTCATCAACGCCTACCTCACCAGCCGTGACTACACGGTCATCGGGCTCGAAAGCCAGTCCCAGCTCGACGAGGTGGTGCAGCTCCAGTCCGATATCGCGGGCAACAGCGAAGACCTGGCCTACGTGGCCGGCCTCTCCGTGGGTGCAGACATCAACATCACCTATGCGGGCAGCATCCAGGAAGACTACATCGTGATCGACCTGAACGCGAGCGAGGCCTCTACCGCAAACCTCCTGGCGAGCGAATCGATTCGCCTCAAGGATAACGGTGAAAGCCAGCGCGTGCTCGTGCAGAAGGCAATCCAGCTTGCCATCAAGAAACTCGAGAACAAGGTGCGTGGCCGCCTTGCCGAAGAGCAGGAAAAGGGTGCGCTCTACAAGGTCGTGGCCCACCTGACGGGCGACTTTACCGACGACCAGGCCGAAGAAATCTCGAACATGGTCTCCATCAAGATGAGGAAGAAGTTCAACAAGATGCAGGTGATTTCGATGAGCCGCAACACCTACGACTTGCTCATCTACGTGGACCCGAACAAGTACGAGGACGCCCAGATGGTTTACGGCGAGTTCGTGGAAAGCCTCGAAGGCCTGGCCAAGGTGCGCAAGCAGAACATCACCAAGAAGCTCATTATTCTCGAAATCCAGTAATCACGCGGGAGCGGAATTATGAATAAACTATTTACCGCGTCGCTGCTGTCGCTTGCAGTGTTTGCATCTTACGCGAATGCAGAAATACTGACTTACACGGCAACGTCCAAGAAGTCCCAGAAGGAAGCGGACATGCTCGCTCTCGAAGGGCTTGCAAAGCAGTTGCGTACGAAGGTTTCAAGCGAGTTCGCGACCGAAGTGAAGGAAGATGCGAAGGGCAACGTGACGTCGACTGCCAAGAGCACCAAGAATACTTCGACCAACATGGTGCTCAAGGGCGCGAAGGTGACCCCGGGACCCAAATCGGGTGGCAAGTTCCAGTCTACCGCGACAATGGATACCGAACAGATGGCATCGAAGATTCTTGTGGATATCGAATCTATCCGCAAGGAGATGCACGCGAAGGATTCCATAATCCGCTTGGACATGGTGGACGGTGACTACCGCAAGATGGGCGTCGATATGCTCGCGCTCGAAAAGCTGGCTGACCGCTACAACGAGAACCTCGAGGACCTGAGCTGCGTGCAGAAAATTCCCGATAACCTCCGGCTCGAAAGCACGATTGGCGAACTGACGGAATACCTCATCTCGGGTATGGAAAGCCTCAAGATGGAAACGGACCTCACGAGCGAAGCCCTGATTGTGACGGTGACGGACTTCAACGGCCCGGTGGTCGGGTTCCCGCTCGCCCTTACACAGGATAGCCGTGATATCGCTCACGAGAAAACGAACGAGGAAGGCGAGGCCGTGTTCTCGCTCGCCCAGGTGAAGAAACTCCACCCGAGCGGCGATGTGACCGTGCATGCAGACCTCTCGTTCAAGTACGTGCGCAAGTCCGCGGTGATTTCCAAGTCGGTGCATTACACCTCCGACGTGGCTGCCTGTGCCTACACGCTGGAATGCGTTGGCCCGACCGAGGCCTGCGGTGCGCTGCGTGGACATTTGATTGCATCTGGCATCTCGATTTCGGACAAGGCGAATCTCCCGAAGATGAAGGCTACGATTACCTCTGCCGACAAGATTAACTCGAGCAAGACCCTCTGCACGTCGCGCATTACGCTTGCGATTGAGGCGGGCAAGCAGTCCATCTCCGAGCAGGCTCAGGGCGTTGGCCGCGACGAGGGCATCGCCCAGGCGACCGCCGTGAAGAAGGTAAATGCGACCCGCCTGCACGATACGTTCGGGAAGGCCTGCAAGTAGTACCAAACACTCAATAAATCGCTACATCTGGTCCCAGTTCTCAGGTTCGAGCGGTTTATTTTCGTGGGCGCCTTTCGGCGCCGTTTATTTTATAATACTTAAGACGACGAACGAACGGTAAAAAAAAAGATCCGGTCATTCGACCGGGTCTCTTTTGCGTTAAAACCGCTTGGGCAGAGATTACTGCTTTTCGATTTCGGCGTCGAGTTCGGCGTAGGCCTTGTTGGCGGCAGCGCGGATCTTGTTGGCGACAGCGTCGTCGTACTGGCCGGCAGCCTGGAGGCTCTTGATGAGTTCTTCGACGAGGTTGGCGTCGAGAGTCATGATGCCGTAGATCTTGAAGTGACCGTCTTCGGTGGTTTCAACCTTCACGTCGACGAGGGTAGCGCCGCTCATGTGGGTGTTCACGACAGTCTTGGAGGTGGACTGGAAGTGTTCAGCAACCTGGTCGTTCACGTCTTCCTTGAAGTTCTTGATGAGAGCCTTGGTCTGGGCGTCGATTTCCTTGGCGAGGTCAACACGGGCATTCTGGTCGGCCTTTTCCATGGCAATCTGTTCATCGGTAGAAACACCGATACCCATACCGGCAGGAACGTGGTCCTTCAAGTAGGCTTTCTTCTTCATCTGCATTTCGACGAGAGCGCTTGCAGACTTTTCCTGCGGGGTCGAGCTACAACCGATCATGAGGAACGCGGCAAGAGCGGCGACGATCAACTTCTTCATAATAAACTCCTTGTTTAAGTTGTCCCCGTTATTGGGGTTGAATTGAAGTCTGTAACAAAAATATCTTAAAGAACGGATAAAGTCAAGATGAAAAAAAGATTTCTTACAAAAATATGATGAAAATCAAATTCTGGGGGTTAAATTGGCGAAATTTGCGTTTAAACGAACTTTCCAAGGGCGATAATTGCCGCAGTCCTGGCGCGCAGACGAGTGTTTCCGAGATTGATGAGTGTGGTCTTCCCCCGCTGGTATGACTTTATTCGTGAAATTTCTTTGTCCGAAAAGCCGCCTTCGGGGCCTACGAGCAGGGAGGTCCTTTGATCGAGGGTAGGGGCGTTTTTATCTCCGTTAATATCGCAGAGCACCAGGTCGCCTTCGTAGGTATCGAGCCAGCGGTCAAATTCGATGGGACCCTCGATTCGGGTCAGCCACGGCTTCTTGGATTGCTTGAGGCTGACGAGGCTCTTGAGTTCGGCACGCCGGACAAGCTTGTGCAGGTCGGAATTCTTGGGCTCCTGCGAAAAGTCCGTGCGTAGAAAGTAAATCGTGTCAATTTCTGTCTGCGCTGCATGGAACACGACTTCTTCGAGGGCGTCGTCCTTGAGGCATGCGATGGCGAGGTTCAGTTTCGGGCGTTCCCTGGATACGGTGTCGAACTTGTCGATGCGGACTTCGCAGGCCTTAGGGTCGGCTTTCACGATGGTCGCGTCGGCAAAGTGTCCGAGCCCATCGCAGAGTTCGAGCGTGTCGCCTGCGGTGGCACGGCATACCCGGACGGCGTGGCTGCTCTCGTTTTCGTCGAGCGTGAATGTGCCTACACCTATTTGCGGGCAGTAAAAACGGCTGTCTGGGGTTCTCATGGCATAGAATATAAAACTTTTTGCGGGTGTTTGCTACATTTATCGCATCGTGAAACACAAACCGGTAAAGGCAGTCGTATTTGATCTGGATGGCACGCTCTACCTGAGCGGACGCCCGTACCCGGGTGCGGTCTATGCGGTAAAACGCGTGGCCGCCCGCGTGCCGGTTTATTACCTGAGCAACAACACGAGCAAGTCGCCCGTTTTTTACGAGAACCGCCTGAACGTGATGGGGCTCCCGCTTCGCGACGATTCCATCATCTCGGCGCTTTACCTCTCGCTCGACGCGATTCACGAGAAGGGCATCAAGAATGTGTATTTTTTTGCGAACCCCGAAGTCTACGAGTGGTTTGCTGCACAGGACCCGAGCCTGAACCTGCAACCGTCGGTAGAGGATACGGAACTCGTTCTTGTTGCCTACCACAACAGTTTTGATTACCGCGAACTGTGCGAACTCAGTTTCCGTGTGCAGCGCGGGATTCCGTTCTGGGTGACGCACACCGACTTCGTGTGCCCCGATGCGAACGGCCCCGTGCCCGATATCGGAAGCTTTATGGCGCTTTTAAAAACGGCATACGGTGTAGAACCGGAGCGCAGTTTTGGCAAGCCGAACCCCGCGATGCTTGCGGGCGTGCTCAAGCATTATGCTCCCGAAGAAATCCTCTTCGTGGGGGATAGGCTCTACACGGACTTTGAACTGGCCAAACGCGCGGGTTGCAGGTTTGTACTGCCCCTGTGTGGCGAGACCAAGCGTGCCGATGTAGAAAAACTCGAGACCAAGCCCGAGTTTATTGTGGAAAGCGTCCGCGATATCGACTTCGACGCCTTTCTTGACGGCCGCGCCTAGGCCTGTTCTTGTTAGGCCTTCTGGCTGCCCGCCTTCTTGCTCTTTACGAAAGTGAATACGCCGAGCCCCACAAGCAGTATTGCCGCGAGCAGGCTCACCTTGATGCAGGCGTGGAACGGCTTGCTCCGGTATTCCATGCGCACTTCGGATTTGCCCTTCGGGATTTCGACGGCGCGTAGCGTGCCGAACGCCTTGTAGACCTTCGCGGGCTTGCCGTTCACGGTCGCGTTCCAGTAGGGGTGGTAGTTGCCTGCGACGACCATGAAGCCTGCGCGGTCGCTTTCTACCTGGAATACCTGCGTGTCCATCTTGGGGCTTGCGACAAGCTTTGCATACCCGTTTGCAATGCCACCTTCGCCAGCATGTTCGGGCGTTTCGGAGAGGATGACCTTTTCGCGGTAGGCATATCCGTTCCGGAGGGATTCGATTGCCTTCGCGTCGTCCATCGTTTCGGACTGCCCGTAGATGTAGGCTTCTCCCATGGCCGTCTTGATGGGCATGTACGTGGTACCCTGGCGGCTATCGAAGATGATGGCGCCCACGTTCATGAGGTCGAGGAACGGGTGGGCCGCATCGGGATTGTTGATGTTCAGGAGGTAGTTTGCGTTCTGCTGGCCGCCGCGGAACTCGCGGTAGGTCGCAAGTTCGTTATCGTGGAAACCGTCGGCATTGCGCATGTGGTACTGCGGGAACACGTTGCCACCGAGAGCCTTGTCGTGCGAGAGCGAAAGCACGCGCGGAATGTTGAGCGAATCGGCCTTGTAGGGAGCCTTGATGGCGGCAACGACACCGTTGTTCGGCTGCAGGTATTCGCCCGCGGGCACGTTCTGGATGAACGCCGCGTTGATGAAGAAGAGGTCTACCGCGGCGGCGACAGCGAGAATGCCTGCCTTGTACGCGATGGAACCGTTCCACTTGAATACGGCGAGAGTCGCCCCTGCAATCACGAGAATCAGGATGAATCCCGGAATCACGGTACCTGCGGTAGCGTTCATCACGATTTCGTTCAGCGGCTTGAAGTAGGGTGCAATGACCGGATCGTTGAGCAGGTTCTGCGCGCTTGCGAAGAATAGCCCGACAAGTACGGAGCATACGAGGAGGCTTGCCTGCACTATGCGCGGGGTGCCGGGAAGCTTGTCCTTAAAGGCACCGATGAAGTTGTCGAACGAAAATTCCTTGCCCTGGTCGTCGATGCTCATGATTCCGAGGCATGCGATGGCGTAGAGCACGCTTGCGACGAGTCCGAACGGCCCGATGAAGAGCGTCCAGTTGTAGCGGGCGAACACGAAAATCACGAGGAGAATTGCGAACATGGCGGAGCCGTGCAGGAGGGCGCGCATGTTGCGTGCACGGTCGGCCGCGTCGTCGGAGATTGCCTTGAGCACGGGGCCCGCCATCATCACGAGCAGGAGCGGGAGCCAGAACATTGCCATGCCCGGTGCGCGGAAATTCTTGACACCCGGGAGAATCGCGTACCAGAGCTTGAACAGCGGGGAATGCGCCCCCATGCCGTAACTGAGGGCGACGACTGCGCCCGTAAGCCAAAACGCGGCCCAGCGGCGTTTGCCCGGCAGGAAGAGGCAGAGGAACCCGAGGAAGGTGAGAAGTGCGCCCGCGTTGTTGTGGTCGAGTTTGAAGCTGTTGTGGCCCCAGTAGAACGGGCTTCCGTGGCTTCCCATTTCCGCCATCTTGCGGTAATCCTGCATGGAAACGTTCACGAACGAACTGCCCTCGAGATCTCCGCTCTGCGGGTTCTGCTCGTAGACGTCTACCCCGATGAATCCGGGAAGGACCATCTGCGCGAGTTCTTCCTGGTGGAGTGACCAGCTGGCGGCGTGCCCGATATTGGTATGGTCGCCTTCGCCGCGCACGGACTGCGTGGTAGTGTACAGGTAGGGCGGTACCAGCTGGAAGCAACTGAGCGCAAGCCCGAAGGCGAGGCCGGCGGCGGCGAGCCCGATGCGCTTACCGCGGGTCTTGAACGAATCGCAGTGGAAGAACGCCTCGTACAGCGTGTAGAAACCGGCGCCCCACAGGAACAGGTACGTGAGCTGCAGGTGGCTCCCGAGAATCATCCACGCGATGCTTGCCGCAAGCACGATGAGGTAGGGGAGGCTCCCGCAGCGGACCACCTTCCTGATGGCGAGGAGGGCGAGCGGCGCGATGGCGAATACCATCATCTTGCCGTCGTGACCGCCGTAGATGTACGTGAAGTATTCCGGAGAGAATGCGTAGAGGAACCCGAGGAGGGCGCCCCACCAGCGGTTGCCCGTGAGGTTCCAGGCCAAAAGCATGGCGCTCATGAATGCGACCCACACGGTAAGGATAAACTTGAAGCCTACCGCACGTGCCGGGTCCATCAGGAACTGTGTCCACACGAGCGGGTGGTAGGCATCGGCGAAAAGCGCGTCGATGGTGGGGACGCCACCCAGGCGGCTATCGTCCCATTCGGTGACGATGGCGTTCTCGGCACGCAGTATGCGGCTGCCGATGCCGTTCAGCTGGTCGCTGTTGAGCATGAGTTGCGAGTCGTCAAAAGCGAAACCGCGGAAAACGATGAGGAGAATTGCGAAGAAAAGCGCGGCCGATACCGCAAAGAAAACGGGCTTCTTGTTCAGGAAATTCATGCGTGGAAATATAAAAATACCGCAGGCGTGTATGCTTTGCGGTATGGCGAAAAACGTCGAACCTGCGGCTCGACTGCGCTATGTACATCTTGGCTAGTCGGCGGTGTTTTCGTCGACCTTGTTGTACTTGATGAGGCTGTAGATACCGAATGCGGAAATCACGCATACGGCGACGAACACGACAATCTTGATGATTTTTCCCATAATGACTTCCTGTTTAATTCCTATTCTAAAATACCTTTTTTTAGGTAAAAAGCAACTGTTTTTTCAAAAAAATGTTTAATCCTTCGTCAAAATCATGCAGATGACGGGGAGTTTCTTGTCCACCTCGTTCTCGCTCGGGATGATTTCGCTTTCGAGAATCTTGCAGTTGAATTCCTTCATGAAGAACTCGAGCTGGCCGCGGTCAAAGCCCAGCCAGATGTGGCCGTGCGTGGTACGGAAGGATTCTTCCTTGTGCTGTGCGAGGTCGAGGAAAGCGAGCGTTCCGCCCGGCTTGAGGATGCGAACAGCCTCCTTTAGGGCGAGTCGCGGGTCTGTCGCGTGATGGAGCACCTGGCTCATGAGCACGAGGTCGGCGTAGTCGTCGGGGAGGCCTGTCTTTGTCATGTCGGCGACTTTCGGCGTGATGTTCTTGATGCCTTTCTGCTTCAGGATTTTCGTAAGCCCGCTGATGACCTTCGGGTCGTAGTCGAGCGAGGTGACGTTCTTGCAGCGGCTTGCGAGCATGAGCGAGAGGTCGCCGCCTTCGCCGCAGCCGATATCGACCGCGTTCTCAAAAGGTATCATCAGCTTGCTGAACAGGCTGATTTGCGCCTTGAGGCTTCCGCCCGCCTGGTTCAGCTTGTGGATTTGCCCCTTGGTCTGGTCGGTGCGTTCTTCGAGCACCTGTTCGGCACGGCAACGCAGGATATCTTTGTCGGGAAGTTCGCCGTAGGCGTCGCGGATTACGGAAAGCACGCGGTTGCTGAGCAGGAGTTCTTCGCTCAGGCGGTAGTAGGCCTTGATGCCATCGCGCCTGTCCTTGAGGAGGCCGCAGGCGGAAAGCTTCGAGAGGTGGCGGCTCGCGTTGCTCTGGTGGATGTCGAGAATATCCTTGATTTCGTTGACGGTAAATTCCGCAATGTCGAGGAGCATCAGAATCTTGAGGCGCATCTCGTCGGAAATGGCGCCGAACAAATCCATCGTCGGGGTAATCGGTTCGCGTTGCATACGCTATGCAATATAATTATTTAACTTTGGATTGTGCCGGTTCGGATTTCGAAAATCATTTTTTTTGCGTTGATGGCGCTGGCTGTGGCTGGCGTGGCCGCTCCTTCGGGTGAACTTGCGCCGATGCCTTCGGGTGAACCTGCCCCGATGCCTGCTGATAAGGGTGGCGCCGGGACCCGCCACTACGTGCTTACGCTCGAAAAAGACCTGCCGCTCACGTTCTTTGCCGCCTTCGGGAGCATCTACGGTAATTACAGGCTTTCGCACATGTCGGTGACGGCCCGTGAGGACTTGCCGGCGCGTGAAGATCTTTTGCCCTGGGACCGCGCTGTTATGGGCCGCTACAACAAGACGGTCGATGACGTGAGCGACTGGTTTGCCGTACTCGGGGCGATGCCGCTAGCCCTGGGGGCTGCGTCCTGGTACCGGGGCGATGCCTGCGGGCGCGACCTTGCCGTATATTCCCTTATGTTTGCGCAGGCGCTTGCCTTGCAGAGTGCGCTCAACCTTACGTTTCGGTCCATGAAGTTCTGGCCGCGCCCTTACATTTATGCCGAGGATGGGGCGGGGGCGCGGGCCGCGGAAAGTGCCGAGGGCGAGGCCTACGGGAGCTTTTTTAGCGGGCATGCCTCGGCGGCGTTTACAGTGGCCGTGTTTACGGGCGAGTGGTTCTCGGAAATGTACCCGAATTCAGCCTACAGGCCGCTTGTGTGGGCGGGAACGCTCTCGCTGGCTGGCTTTGTGGGCGCGCTCCGTATCGCGGCAGGCAAGCACTACCCGAGTGACGTGGTCGTGGGGGCGCTCGCGGGTACCGGGATAAGCCTTGCTGTCATAAGGCTACACAAAAAATCGGTACGATTTGGCCCGGTTGCTCTTTCCGGGCTCTGGGCCGGGCCCGCCTCCGCCGGCGCCGCCTTCGCGTTTTAAAAGCGTCCACTCCGAGCTGGGGCCCCTCCCGCGTGTTTTTTATACCTGTTTTTTTCTTGGCAAAAAAACAGTTTTTTTTTCAAAAACGTTCCTTTTTTCATTTGCTTATATATATTATGGAAAAAGGTTTGTTACCCTCAGAGGTGTATTGATGTTTAGACTTGTTGGCCGTGTGGCTGTGGCCTTGCTTATTGTTGCAGAATTTTCGCTTGCGGATACCGTAATCAAGGATAACCGCGACGGCAAAATGTACAAGACTCTTGCGTCGGGCAATTTGAACTGGTTTACCGACAATCTCTCTTACAGAAAACTGGCCTCGTTTACTGATAAAGGCGGAGCGCCGTATTACAAGCAGTCGACCTGGAAAGCTGCATGCCCGGTCGGGACCCACGTGCCCGATATTCAGGAATGGACCCTTTTTGCGAAGGATCGCTTTACCGGCCCCCGTAAGCTTTCGAACGTGAAGTCCTTTGCGGGCAAGACGCGCGGTTTTTACGGCAACGAAGATGCAAAGAAGATTCAGGGTAAGGATGCCGCCTATTTTGCGGTGAGTGACCCCAATGGCGTGCGCGCGATGATGCTCGACGTGAAGCGCGGTAATGCGAAAATGGTGGAACTCCCGGCGGGTGCAATCACTACGGTGCGTTGCGTGAGCGAGAGAAACTTCTACGCCGAAAAGAACGTGGACGAGAAGAAGATGATTCTTACCGACCCGCGTGACGGCAAGAACTACAAGGTGGAACTCCGCGACAACAGGCTCTGGATGGTGACGAACCTCAAGTTCAGCCTAACGAGCGCAAGGCAGTGCCTGCTCGAAGACACCACGTTCTGCAAGAAGTTCGGGCGTTTCTACAACTACAACGACGCCAAGAAGGCATGCCCCGCGGGCTGGCACCTGCCCGATGACGGCGAGTGGCGCGACTTTCAGAAGGACCGTGAAAAGCTCAACTGGGAAACCATCGGTCGCGGCGGTTGCAAGGACTGGGACGGTTACTGCAACAGCGAACTGACCGGGCACTACTGGTCCTCGACTTCCATTATGAAGAACACCGGACGTTCCTGGGAATTCAGGCGGCAGGCCAAGAGCATTGACCGTACCGACCAGAATGTGCAGAAAGGTCTTTATGTTAGATGCGTAACGGAGCTAAACTGATGAACAAAAAAACTAGTTTGTTTAAAATGTGCGCTGCGATTGCGGTCGCGGCTTTCTTTACGGCGGGCTGTTCCGACGATTCCTCGGCGAGCTGTGCCGGGAGTTGCGTCGATAGCGGCGATACCATAGATATTCCCATTCCGGGTGGTGATACCGAGGGCGGTACCGGCGACGGTTCCGAATCGACCGAGGCGAAATCGAGTTCGAGTGTCAAGACGCCCGCGAGCAGTGCGGGCGAAACGGCTCCCGAAAGTTCATCTGCCGGTGAGTCGCCTGCGGCATCGAGCACCGCAGAACCTGTATCAAGTGCAGCAGAGCCGGCTTCGAGCGATAGCAAACCCGCAAGTTCCGAGACGGCATCGGAAGACTGGCGCGACTACTGCCTGGAGGTGGTAAACGCGAAGCGCGCGACGGAAGACCTGCCGCCCCTGGTGCGCGCGACGGAAGAACGCGAAAAATGCGTGGTGACGCAGGCTGCAGACGACATGGCTGCGAACAAGGGCCACGCGAATTTCGGTGACTGTGGCGAGTTTGCCCAGAACTCTGGCCCGAACGTTCAGACGCAGTACTACAGTACCGAGAAGAAGATTGTCGATACCTACGTGAACATGATGTGGGATGACGAGAAGAAGCTCGTGACCAGCGGGGAACGCGACCCGGACAACAAGGACGACTACCCCTACATCGGGCACTACCTGAACATGAAGAACACGAAGTACAAGTCGCTCGCCTGCGGGATTGCCTACAGTACGGACGGCAAGAAGGCGTGGTTCAACATGAACTTTTATTAAGCTCTAAAAAGGAGCCCCTTTGATATTCCGGTATAAAATTCATGCGGGAGGGGCCCCAGCTCGGAGTTGCGAAGGCCGCACGGGCCCCTCCCTGCACCCTTCCCATCCTTGGCCGACGCCTTCCACATGTTAAACTACATCGTTTATCTCAGGCAAGGCCCGTTTATTTCAAATACTAGATGTTTATAGAAAACAAAAAAAGGCCCCGGCGATTGCCGGAGCCTTTTAAGTTTTTGTGGCTTAGGGAGTAACCGCGAGCGGTCTGTTAACCTCTCTGGTTAACCTTGTCGCCGTACTTCTTGATGAGTTCTTCCTGGATGTTGCGCGGCACCGGAGCGTACTTTGCAAATTCCATGGTGAACTCGGCCTTGCCCTGAGTCATGGAGCGAAGGTCGGTAGCGTAACCGAACATTTCGGAAAGCGGAACTTCGGCGGTGATGGTCGTCGTGCCGAGTTCTTCGCTCGTACCGGTGATGGTACCGCGACGCTGGGAGACGTTACCCACAACGTTGCCCTGGAATTCGGTCGGGGTGGCGATTTCGACCTTCATGATCGGTTCAAGAATCTGGGGGCCAGCCTTGGCGAAAGCTTCGCGGAAGGCCATACGGGCACAAATCTGGAACGCCATGTCAGAGGAGTCCACCGGGTGGAACGCACCATCCTGAACTTCCATTTCGATACCCACGACCGGGAAGCCGATGAGGGAACCGGCCTGCATGCAGCTCTGGAAGCCCTTGTCGCAAGACGGGATGTATTCCTTAGGAATACGGCCGCCGACGACGGAGTTCACGAAGTTGTAGACCTTTTCCTGGTCGCCTTCGACAGGCATCGGGCGCATCACGCCGGACATCTTAGCGAACTGACCCGAACCACCGGTCTGCTTCTTGTGGGTGTATTCGAACTTGGCTTCGCGGGTAATGGTTTCGCGGTAGGCCACCTGCGGAGCACCGGTCTGCACGTCGACCTTGTATTCGCGGCGCATACGTTCGATGTACACGTCGAGGTGAAGTTCGCCCATGCCCTTGATGATGGTTTCGCCGGATTCCTTGTTGACTTCGACCTGGAAGGTCGGGTCTTCCTTGGTGAAGCGGTTGAGGGCCTTCGACATGTTGTCGAGGTCGTCGCGGTTCTTGGCTTCGATAACAAGTTCGATAACCGGGTTAGGAACGTGCATGGAAGTCATGTTGTAGTGGTTCTTGCCGTCGGTGAAGGTCGTACCGGAAGCACAGTCGATACCGAACAGTGCAACGATGTCGCCGGCGCCGGCTTCGGTGATGTCCACCATTTCGTCGGCGTGCATACGCACGAGACGGCCCACGGACACCTTCTTGCCGGTGGCCATGTTGGTGATCATGTCGCCCTTCTTGAGGGTGCCCTGGTACACGCGGACGTAGGTGAGCTGGCCGTAGCGGTCGTTCACGAGCTTGAACGCGTAGCAGACGAGCGGTGCGTTGTCTTCGCTCTTGAGCACGACTTCGGCTTCGTTGTTGTCGAGGTCGAGGGCCTTGTTTTCAACGTCGGTCGGGCAGGGGAGGTAGTCGATAACACCGTCGAGGAGCTTCTGCACGCCAATGTTCTTGTGGGCGGAACCCATGAACACCGGGGTGATTTCGAGGCGGATAGTGGCTTCGCGGATGGTCTTCTTGATGAGGGCCTTGTCGATCTGGTCCACACCGTACTGGCCTTCCATGGCCTTTTCCATGATTTCGTCGCTGTAGTCAGCGCAGCAGTCGATGAGCTTTTCGCGGTATTCGTTAGCCTGGTCGACGAGTTCGGCCGGGATTTCCTTTTCGATCATGTCGTCGCCGTTGGCGCCTTCGAAGTAGTAGGCCTTCATTTCGACGAGGTCGACCACGCCCTTCAGTTGGTCTTCGAGACCGATAGGAATCTGCATCACGCAGGGCTTGTGGTTGAGCTTTTCCTTGAGCATCACGGCCACGCGGAGCGGGTTTGCACCGGAGCGGTCGCACTTGTTGACGAACACGACGCGCGGCACATGGTAGCGCTTCATCTGGCGGTCAACGGTAATAGACTGGGACTGGACGCCTTCCACGCCGGTAAGAACGAGGATAGCACCGTCAAGCACGCGGAGAGAACGTTCCACTTCGATAGTGAAGTCCACGTGCCCCGGGGTATCGATGATGTTGATGGAGTCCTGTTCACCGCTCTTGGTGTGGGTCCAGTTTGCGAAGGTGGCGGCAGACTGAATCGTGATGCCGCGTTCGCGTTCAAGTTCCATGGAGTCCATCGTGGCACCGACGCCGTCTTTACCACGAACTTCGTGGATAGCGTGGATACGCTTTGTGAAGTAGAGGATACGTTCGGTAAGGGTAGTCTTACCGGAGTCGATGTGGGCAGAAATACCGATATTTCTGTGCTTTTCTATGTTTTTCATATTTTATTCCACTAATGGAGTTGATGTTTTAAAGTTTGCGCCCAAAGATAGAAAAAAATACCCCCGTTCTCAAGGGTGCGGGGGGCTGCTAGAGGCTTTACAGGGGCTATTTACTGCTTTTGGGGGCGTTTGCTGTGCTTGAAAACTTCGTATATGCCTACAAAGACGCATAATGCGGTTCCAAACCAATCGTAAAAGGACGTATAAGTCATCCAGGGACCGTAATTCATAAGGTAGCGCTGGGCAGCCCGGGTGGTGAATTTTGCCGATTCGAGGTTTTCGGCGAGGCCGCTTACGTTTATAGTAATATAGGAATGAGCGAGGACCAGCTGCAGAATCACGATATAGACGGCTGGCTTCACCGTGAGGTTCGCATCGTCGAGCGCCTTCCCGAGGGCCGGGAGGAGCAGCGGGACGAACGTGGCGATGTGCCTTGCCTCGCTATCGAGGGCAAAAAACACGAAAGCGAGCAGCACGAGCGCATGCCCGGGTGATTTTTCGGCGAAATTCCGGGTAAAGCCTTTCGCGAGGGCGAGAATGACCGGGATGAGCGCCCCCCAGTACACGACATGGCCAGCGAGGCTTATGAGCGGGTACTTTAGCGGGCGGACAATTATCTGGAGCAGGAACAGTTTGCCGTCGAAGAAGAACTCGTTGTTCGTGAACATGCGGAGCAGGAGGGAAACCGCGATGATACTGATTGCTACGCCGGCGAAAGCCTTCGGGCTGAACGCCTTCATGTAGGAACGCGCCGGATAGGGTAGGGTCGGAATCTTGAGGCAAACTGCAAAGAGGGTTGAAATCAGGGTGAACAGGACCAGGCTTATGGCGATGTTCCGCGGGCTAGGCGCGGTGAGCAGGAGCCCCTCCAGGTTTGCCTGCTTGTGGAATGCATAGAACAGCAGCACCAGCGCTCCGGCAACAAGCCCGTAGGCAATCGGGAGAATCTGGAAAATTTTGGGGAACGGAGTATCGAGGAGCCTCGGGAGGAACGCCTTGCCTGCAGGCGGTGTCGCGGTAGATGCGCCCAGCCGATGCGGAAACAGCAGGAGGAGCGCCATCACGTAGGTAATGGTGGGCCAGGTGACAAGCCCGAGAAGCGAAACGGCGAAGGCGCCTCGCTTGCTCCCCTTTATAAACAGGTAGTAGCTGGCAAACGCGATGGTGATGGCGTAGGGGTCAGTCTGGAAGGGCTCGTAGCCGTAGCCCTTGAGGGTCGCGAAGTTCAGGAAGAAAAGCGCGAATAGGATGACCGTAGTGATGGGTTTCCATTTCAGGAACTGCGCGAACTTGAAGAACAGGAACAGCTGGAACGCGAGATTCACGAAGAGCAGCACGTACATTCCGACAATCATGTGCGCATTGTCGAGCGGAATGCCTGCCAGATTGTAGACAACGTTCATCAGGCAGAAGGGGAAAATGCGCTGGATGCGGAAACTGTCGTAGCCCGCAGTGAAGAACGTGCCCGTGAAGTCCCGGAAGACCTCGCGGTAGAATTCCCCGTCGAACCCCGCGCCGTCGTTAACCGGGATGGTCTCCCCGAATACGGAAATCGCAACGAGGACCAGAAGGACTATCGTCAGGAGGGCGAGGGTCGCCTTTGCGGCGAGGTTCTTTTTCGCGGATTCTTTCACGACTATTAGGAGTCTGCGCCCTGTTCTTTGGAGCCTTGTTCTGCGGCGCTATCGGCGTCAACGACTTCGGCATCGGCGATGTCCTTGCCGTCCTGGTCGGCGAGCGCCTTGAAATAGGCGATGGCGGTCTTGCCGACTTCCTTCGTGTCTAAGTACGCGTACGCACCGTTCCCGATGGCGCCTATCGCGGGGATTGCCCGCAGGAGCGACTTGCTTACGAACTTGGAAGAAATCTTGATGCCGATTTTTTCGACAATCTTCTTGAGGGCGGTGGTGGAAAGCTTCTGTACCACGATGCGGCTCCCGGTACGGACAGCGATATCGCGCAGGAGCTGTGCCGCACTGTGCCGGAACAGGCACCAGACCATCGCCTCTCGGGTCAAGAGGGCAATTTTCCCGTAGCTTGCGGCGATATCTGCAACGAGCTGCGCCTGTATGCGCCAGATGGCGGCAATGTCGGGAATGGCTGTGAGGATGCCCGTGAAGCCAGCCGGGATAGAGAGCGTCGCGCTGATGGTCGCCGCCTTGAACGCCGCCTGCTGGGTGAGCATGTTCGCGCGGTTCTCGGGGTCGATTGCCGAAACGTGCAGGGAGTCCGGAATGTTTGTAATCAGGTCAAAAATGATATTGATGGCCTTTTCCTTCAGTTTATCCATGGTCTCGTTCTTGCTTTCGGACATACGGTACTCCTGTTTCTTGGAATTTTAACAAATCTTTTGGATTATGGCAAAAAATGCCGCATAAAATGCGGCAAAGAACAGTTCGTAAAGGCGAAAACGCACTCTAGAACAGTATTTTCGCGAACCTGCCGGTGATGCCTGCAAGTTTTTCGCCGCTGTAGTCGGCGATGGGGAAGCGGAGCACCTTGTTGCCCAGGGCGTACTTGATCATCTCGTTTATCCAGGCGCGTTCGCAGGTGATTTTCTCGAACACGAGCTCGGTGCCCTTTTCGCCCTCGTCAAATCCGTAGTAGCCTCTGAACAACGTTGTCTGCGATTCTCCGCGGAGGGTAATCCTTACTGTAGCGATACGCGATTCTGCGTCAATGGAGACTTCGTCGACTTCACCGAAACGCTGGACCGTCTCGTTCTTGCGGATGAACGATTCAACGGCCCTGTCGCGTATGTTACTGAGGATGGACATTAGCGCGGAAGCGTGAGAATCTCGATTCCGTTCTTTGTGCGGACGATGGTGTGTTCCCACTGGGCGCTGAGGCTGCCGTCGCGGGTGACTGCCGTCCAGCCATCCTTGAGGGTCTTGGTGCCCGGACGGCCCACGTTGATCATGGGTTCCACCGTGAACACGTTGCCCACCTCGATGTAGGGAGTGCGTTCGGAATTGCGGAAATGGAGAACGGTCGGTTCCTCGTGGAAACCGCGCCCGATACCGTGCCCGCAGTAGTCTTCCACCACGCTGAAGTCGTGCTCGTCGGCGATGTCCTGGATGGCGCAACCGATGTCGGAGAATCGCGCACCCGGTTCGCCTGCCGCGCGGATACCTTCTTCCATGCAGAACTTTGCCGTATCGACGAGTTCCTGCGCGAGGCTAGAAACCTTGCCGACGCAGAACATGGCGGATGTATCGCCGTGGTAGCCCGAAAGGATGGTCGTGATGTCGATGTTCACGATGTCGCCGTCCTTCAGGATGGTCTGTGCGTTCGGGATGCCGTGGCAAACGACCTCGTTGATGCTGATGCAGGCGTAGCGCGGGTAGCCGTGGTAGCCCATGCAGGCCGAAATACCCTTGTGCTGGCGGGTGTAGTCGCCGATGAACTCGTCGATTTCGAGAGTGGAAACACCCGGCTTGCACATTTCGCCCGCGCGGATAAGCGTTTCGGCGGCAAGTGCGCCGGCATCGCGGATGAGTTCGATTTCCTTTGCGGATTTAACCTTGATTTTTGCCATTTTATGCCTTCTTCCATGCAAATCGGTCGACGAGGTATGCGAGCAGCATCTGGTCTTCCACGGGGCCGTTCGCGAGTTCCTTCACGAGCGGGAGCATGCGGCTGATGCGTTCGGTTGCCTTCTGGCCTCCGAAGTGGTTCTTTTCCTGTTCGAGGCTCACGCGGGTGCGGTCGCTCACCTTCTTCGCGATTTCCTCGTTCGTGAGCGGTTCCATCTTGATGAAGTTGATGCCGAAGTCCGCCGCGGTCTGCTTGATTTCGATTTCTTCGACCGGAGTGATGAGCGAGATGCAGAGCCCGCTACGGCCGGCACGGGCGGTGCGCCCGCTGCGGTGCACGTACACCTCGTGGTCGGCCGGGTGGTCATAGACAATCACGTGGGTCACGTGGTCCACGTCGATACCGCGGGCGGCAACGTCGGTGCAGATGAGAATGCGGAGCTTCTTGTCGCGGAAGGCGTTCAGCGTCTTTTCGCGCATGGCCTGCGCCACGTCGCCACTGAGGGCGCCCACCTTGAATCCGTAGCCCGAAAGCACCTGTTCCAGGTAGCTCACGTCGCTCTTCTTGTTGCAGAAAATCATGCAACTGTCGGGGTTGTAGTATTCCAGCACCTTGATGGTCATGGAATCCTTGTCCATCACGTCGCAGGGGTACCAGCGGTGCTCCAGGTTGTTCGCAATCACCTTGTCGTAGCTGAGCGAAAGGAATTCGGCGCTCGGGCGCTGGAACTCGCGGGCGAGGCTCTTCACCGTCTGCGGGATGGTGGCACTGAACATGGTGCAAGAAATCATCTTGGGCAGGTACTTGCGGATTTTCTGCATGTCGGGGTAGAAACCCATCGAGAGCATTTCGTCGGCTTCGTCAAGCACGAGGTCGCGGATGTCGAGGAAGTCGACGTTCCCGCGCTGCACGTGGTCCATGAGGCGGCCCGGGGTGGCGACGATGATATGCACACCGTTCTTGAGGGCCCTGAGCTGCGGTTCGTAACTCACGCCGCCGAAGATGGCGACCGAGCGGATGCCCGTACCCTTCGCGAGTTTCTCGATTTCGTCCTGCACCTGGATGCAGAGCTCGCGCGTCGGCACGAGAATCAGGGCCTGCGGGAATATGTGGTCACGAACGATGACCTGCAAAAGCGGGAGCACGTAGGCGCCGGTCTTGCCCGAGCCCGTCTTGGACTGCACCAGCATATCGCGGGCGGCGAGCATGTAGGGGATTGTCTTCCTCTGGACCGGCATGAGCTGCGTCCAGCCGTGTTCCGCGAGAACCTTCTTCTGTTCTTCGGGGAGCATGTCAAATGTGTAGTCGGGGAGCTTGTGTTCCGGTTCGATGATGTTGACCGGGGTAAGGAACGGATTTACTTCTTCTTTCTTTTCTTCTGCTATAATATCGCTCATAGTGGGCACAAATTTAGTAAATGGCGAGCGCCGCGATAAAACAATTTATTGTTTTATCATGGCCGAGCCTAGCTAAATGCACTCCAAAGGAGTGCAAATTTAGCAATTTTTAAAGACTCCAGTGGTACTCTAGCCCGAGGCTTATGAACCAGTCTATGGTAGAACCGCCGATAACTGTGGGGGCTGCGGCCGCATCGGGTGTCGGGTCTACGTACATGTCGCGCCCGCGGCTTGCTATACCCGTGCGGATACCTACGCCATAGTGGCCAAAGAATACGAATTGTGCTCCGCCACCGATAAGCCCGCCCTTGTAGGCCTCTTCAAACTTGATGCGGACATTGTATGCCTTCGAGGGCTTGTCGACATCATCCTTGAGGGCGATGTCTTCCACAAAGAAACTGTATTGGAACCCGAGGAAGGCGAACAGGTCGATGTCGAGCCATTTCTTGATGTTGTAGGACCTCGCGAACATCGCGTTGAGCCCGATTTCGTGCTGATAGAAATCCCAGTGGTCGAGTTCCTCGTAGACGGTGTCGCGCGGGTCGGTCTTTACGCTGTGCTTGGCGAAGCGGTAGATGAGTTCAAGCCCGATGAACCCGTACCAGATGCCACCCACGTATGCGGAAAGTAGCGGGTCATCATCTTCGATAAAGTTCCAGAGGCTTACCGAGTCCTTGGTGATGCGGTAGTTGCGCACCTGGCTCTTGGTGTGGCTTTCGGTCCAGTCGTCGGGAGTGAGCGGGATGTGTGCCTGCGAGTAGCCAATGGAAATGCCCGCCCATGCACGGAAGTTGGGGACTTCCTTGTAGAAGTCGTCGGGCTCCTCGAGCATCTTCTGGCGTTCTTCCTTCGATAGCCTGCGTTTTGTCTTGCCACCAAAGAAGGTGGATGCAATCTCGTCGCCGAGCGCAATCTTGTCGTTCGTCTTGTTGACGCTCCCTGCAACCTTCGGGTTTGTCGAGGTTTCGTCAAAAATGGCAACGCTAATCGTGTTCCCGTTGTCGGCAAGATACAGCACGATGTTGTCTTCGATGGATTGCACTTTTGCCATGAGGGCGGGGTGCCGGATATGCAGGTATTCCTCGTTCAGCTTGGGGTCGATATTCTTCTTGAGCCAGACCGCATAGTGCATGGCGATGGAATCGCGTTCCCATTCACCGAACAGGCGGCACTTGGGTTCCCCGATGCTCGGGTTGTTGCGCTTGAGCGAAAGGCAGAGTTCTTTCGGGTCAACGGGGCTCTCGCTTTCCGGAGTCCATATCAGGATGTCGGGATTCTGCCACAGGGTCGGGCGCTTGTTGAAATAGATGTTGCCCGCAAAGCTCGTGGCTGCAATCGCGAAAATGCACGCTATGACGAGAGAGAACTTCTTCATTTCTGGACTCCCTCATACAAATTAATGCGAATTTTCTTTGCGGCTTCGGCAGCCGCTGCGCGCAGGTCTTCCATCGTGAGTTTTACGATGGGGCGCTGGATTTCGTCCACGGCGCTGAACAGCGGGCGCTGATTCTCGTTATCCCAGAGTGTGTACGAAAGTATGACGCTCAGGTTCTTCGACGTCTTCTTCTCGGCGCTTTCCTGCCGGATGAGGTCGTAGTCGTAGAAGACTTCGCGGTTGATGTCGGTCCCGATGATGAATTCGTGTACAATCAGGATGTATGGCGGAATGTTGCCCTGCGCATCCTTGACGCTCACGCCCTGTTCCGGGAAATGCCCCTTGATGAATACCTTGTCGTCGAGCTTCTGGCTTTCTTCGGGGAACTTCGAGACTGCGGTGTCGGAAATCTCCTGGAGTGCAGGGTAGGCACGCCTCATCTCGTCAAGGAAAACCTGGCGGGAGTACGAGGTCAACTGCACCTGTGCACTTTCGGGAGCGACTTCCAGTTTTTTCGCAAACCACTTCGAACGCGTGAGGATAAACGCGCTGCTCGTTCCGGTAATGGAAAGCGTGCTGTACGGCACCTGCCGGTAGAGCGGGTGGGCCTTGCTCCAATGGTAAGATGGCCCGCACCCGGTAAGGATGCAGGCTACCATACAAACTAAAGCAATACCCCTAAACAACTCTCACCTATTGCCTGTGGGGCTACTTCGCGCCCCATTTTTCGCGGTAGGCGTGCACGCGTTCGAGAATGCCCTCGGGTGCGTTAATCGCCTTGCGGTTCTCTTCTTTTTCGAGGAATGCGATGATGTCGTTTATGTCGATGATGGAGTGTGCCTCGATGCCGTATTCGTCTTGCACGGTCTGGAGTGCGGACTTGCCGTTCTCGAGTTTTTCCTTGCGGTCGACAGAAATGAGGAGGCCGATGACGTTCGCGTTTTTAATCTGGGAAAGCGCCTGCATCGTTTCGTTCACGCTGGTGCCCGCGGTAATCACGTCCTCGATAATCACGACGTTCGTTTTTTCGGCATACTTGTAGCCGACGAGCGAACCGCCTTCACCGTGGTCCTTGACTTCCTTGCGGTTGTAGGTGAACGTGAGGTTCTGGCCATACACGTCACTGAGCTTCATGGCGGTGGCGGCACAGAGCGGGATGCCCTTATAGGCCGGGCCGTAGAGGTTCTGGGCCTTGCCGTTGAAGTGGAGCATGTAGGTGCTCGCGTAGTATTCGGCGAGTTTCGAGAGTGTGGCCCCAGTGCGGAACTCTCCGGTGTTGATGAAATACGGGGTCTCGCGACCGCTCTTGGTCACGAAGTTGCCGAACTTGAGGGCGCCGGCTTCAACGAGAAAATGTACGAATTGATCTTTAATGTTCATGAAACTAATTCCTAATTCCTAATTCCTAATTCCTAATTCCGAATTCTCAATTACCCCGCTGCCCCGGTCAGGAGCGCGAAGATGCTGGAGAACACGTTCAGGTTTTCGGTCAGGACTTCAATTGCGATAAGGGCGGCGAGAACCACCACGCAGAGTCCGATGTAGAAATAGAACGACTTCTTGAAGCCCTTGATCTTGAGCTTGAAGATGAGCCAGATGACAAAGCTCAGGATGGCGCTGAAAATCCATGCGGCAGCGCCGTTCAGGGAAACGAGCCTGCTCACGCCGAAGGTGAGGGCGATGCCCGGCATAAAGAAGAAGCAGATGCACAGCACGCAGAGCAGCGCGAAGCCAACGTAGTGGGCAAAGCCGCGTTCACGCTGCACGATAACCTGGGTCTGGGTGACGGAGGGGGCTTCGGTGCCTGTCGAATCGGCCGGAGTTGCGGCTTCTTCGACCGGTGTGGCCTGTTCAACCGGAGCGGATTCCTGGACGGGAGCGCTTTCGACGGCAGCGTTTTCAACGTTTTCGTTATTGAGTTCTTCGGACATGGTTGTCTCCTAGGTTTAAAACTTAAAGAATGAACGTGCGGCCGGCATACACGAATACGCGGTGTTCGAGCCAGAGCTTGAGGGCTGCAGAAAGCGTGCGTTTTTCAATATCCTTGCCGAGTTCCACCAGTTCATCGATGCTGGCCGTTTCGGGCACGCGCTGGATATCCTGGCAAATGATGGGGCCCTGGTCCAGGTCTTCGGTCGCGAAGTGGGCCGTTGCACCGATAATCTTCACGCCCTTGTGCCACGCCTGGTGGTAGGGCTTTGCTCCCTTGAATGCGGGTAGGAACCCGTGGTGGATGTTGATGATGCGGTACTTGAATTCCTCGGTGAAGGCTTCGCTCAGAATCTGCATGTAGCGGGCGAGAACGACCGTGTCTGTCTTGGTTTCTGCGATGATTTCGCGGAAGCGGTTCTCGGGAATGCTCTTGTCCGGGTTGCTCGGCACGTAGTAGAACGGCACGCCGAACGTGCCCCCGACGGGGCCGAGGTCGGGGTGGTTACCGACGATGCAACTGAATTCGCAGGGGAGGTCGCCGTCGCGGTGCTTTAAAAGCAGGTCGTACAGGCAGTGGTCCGTCTTGGACACGAAAATGGCCACGCGCTCCGTCTTGGAGGTGTCGAAGAGTTTCCAGTTGAGTTCCAGGCGCGGGGCGAGCGTTTCCAGGTGCTTGTACACTTCCTGAATGTCCGCAGAATCCATGTCGAATACGGCGCGCAGGAAAAACGTCTCGATATCTTTTGCGGTATGTTGCTGGAGGTCGATAATGTTTGCGCCCGCCTTCGCGAGGACTTGCGTGGTGCCGGCGATAAGTCCCTTTTGGTCGGGGCAGTGAATTTGCAGTATATAACGGGTTGTAGCCATGCCTAAAATGTAGATAATTGTGCCTGAATCGCCTGTGCATTTATCTAAAAAATGCTAACATTGTTTGCAATATCAACCATTTAAAAGCAGGCAGAGAATGTTCTGTTCCAAAACAAAGTTTTTTGTATGTTTCGCCGTCCTTGCAGGAATGGCGTTTGCGGCTCCTCCCAAGACATGGGATGCAATCTACAAGGCGGAAGGCGAGGGTGACTACACCGCGGTAAAGATTGTGGGCAATATCCGCATGGGCAAGTACACCAACTACAAGGAAATTCAGCCCGTGTCGTTCAAGGTCGAAGACGGCATGTTCTCGTTCTCGGCTTCGGGCAACATGGTGGTGCCCGCAAACAAGATTGAGAAGGAAAACTTCTACCAGCAGTGCGACAAGTCGAAGGAAGCCTGGGTCTCTTACTTCAACAAGCCGATGACATTCGGCAAGGAAGAACAGATTGTGCATATCGCGGGCGTTGACCTTGCCTGCGGTGACGATGCATATGCACTGAGCGACTTACGTATAAAGTTCACGAACCCGAAGGCTCAGGAATACTGGGCCGCGAACATGGAAAAGTACGAGAAGTACAAGCGCGAACAGGTGGCGGAACTCCGCCGTGCCGAACAGCAGCACCACGCCGATATCCGCAGCATGTCGGGCTCGTTTACCGACCCGCGCGACGGCCAGACCTACCGCACCATCAAGGTGGAAGGCCGTGAATGGTTCGCGCAGAACGTGAATTACGAAGTACCGGGCCATTCCTGGTGCTACGAGGACAAGGAAAACTACTGCACCCGCAGCGGAAAGCTTTACGACCTGGAAGGCGCCCGCAAGGCATGCCCCGAAGGCTGGCACCTGCCGCGTGACCGCGAATGGATGGATATGATCGTTGGGCTTACCAAGTGCTACGAGGGCGTGGACAAGTGCGGAAAGTTTGCGGAAAAAATGAAGGCGACTACCGGCTGGCACGGTGGTGGCGGTACGGATGAATACGGTTTCTCCGTATATTCTTCGGGTTACCGCAAGGTGATTGGCAAGTCTATCGTGCGCTATGAAGAGATGGGCGAGTATGCCGGTTTCTGGAGCGCGCAGAACGGCCGCAACGAAACAATCTGGCTCTGGTCCATGGGCCGCATGAGCGACCAGATGGTGCGCCAGCTCGTGCCGAACAATTCGAAGAACAACGCCTACTCCGTCCGCTGCATCAACGGAAATTGACACTTTAGTGTCATCCTGAGCGAAGCGCAAGCGGAGTCGATATACGAAACTAGGAAACTTGTTTCCTTAGTTGAGTTAGGTTCGAAGGAGCAGGATCTAAAAAAGAGAGCCTAAAAAGGCTCTCTTCTTGTATGTATCAAAATGCGTCGCGCCGTAGGGCGGGGCGTATATTACATCTGCCTAATCGGGAAGAGCCCGAGCAGGTCGAGCACGTTCTCGAGCACAATCTGCGTGGCCTGAACCAGGAACAGACGGGACTTTTCTTCGGGGCTGCCGAGCACGCGGTCTTCGTGGATGAACTTGTGGGCGGCTTCTGCGATTTCGAGGGCGTACTGGGCGAGAACGCTCGGTTCGTCACCGGCGACGGCATCCAGAATCTTCTTGCCCTTCTTCGACAGGATGTTGATGAGGCTGTAGGCCGCATCGTCACCAAGTTCGGCGAAGTTCACGTCCTTGATTGCGGTTGCGAGGTCCGCGCGTTCAATGCCTGCCTTGCGCATGATGCTGCAGAGGCGCACGTGGGCGTTCTGCACATACGGACCGGTATCGCCTTCGAAGCTCATCACGGCATCCCAGTCAAAGCGCACATCCTTCAGGCGGCTGTTCTTCAAGTCGTTGAAGGTAAGGGCGCTAATGCCAATTTGGCGGGCGATGAGTTCCTTGTTTTCGAGGTTCGGATTCTTCTCGTTGATGAATTCGAGAATCTTCTTCTGGGCGGCTTCGATGACGTCGCGCAAGAGGCTTGCGGTACCCGTGCGGGTCTTGCCCTTTTCCCACTTGCCGTCCACCAGCTGCAGAATCACGCCGAACGGAATGTGGTACATGTCCTTGTACCATTCGCGTCCCATCTTCTTCAAAACGTGGAACACCTGCTTGAAGTGGAGCGCCTGTCCGAGGTCCACCACGTAAAGGCACTTGTCGAAGTTGTATTCCTTCTTGCGGTAGCAGGCGGCGGCGAGGTCGCGTGTGGCGTACAGGGTGGAGCCGTCGCTCTTGCGGATAAGGCAGGGGTTCAGGTCGAATTCGTCGAGCATCACCACGTCCAGATCCTGGCTCTTCACCATCAGGTTCTTTTCGCGGAGTTCGTCGAGAATGGCCGGAATCTTGTCTTCGAAGAAGGATTCTCCGGTGTAGTGGTCAAAGCCCACGCCCATCATGTCGTAGATGCGCATGAGTTCCTTCAGCGTTGCGGCGCGGAAGGCGGTCCAGAGCTTGCGGTAGAATTCGTCGCCCTGTTCGAGCTTGGTGAATGCGGCGCGCGCTTCGTCTTCGAGGCCAGGCTCTTCCTTAGATGCCTTGGAGAAGGCTGCATAAAGGATGTTCAGTTCCTTCACGGTAAGGCTATCGAGCGTGGCGTCATCCGTCGGGCGGTTCTCACGCAGGTACATCACGATGAGCTTGCCGAAAGCGGTACCCCAGTCGCCCAGGTGGTTGATGCGTTCCACCTTGTAGCCTGCGGCCTTGTAGATGCGGGAAAGAGAGTTCCCGATCATCGTGGAGCGCAGGTGGTGGAAGGCGAGTTCCTTGCCGATGTTCGGGGAACTGAAGTCGATACACACGACCTTCCCGTTCGGGGCGGCGTGCCCGTATTCCAAGCCCTTCGCGGCAATTTCTTCGAGAGTTGACTTCGCGAGGAATCCGCGGTCGATGAAGAAGTTCAGGTAGCCGTTCACGGCTTCCACCTTCGAAAGGCCTGCGGGGAGTTTCACCTGTGCGGCCAAATCTTCCGCAATCATCTTCGGGGCCTTGCGCATCACCTTCGCGAGCGAGAAACACGGGATGGTAAAGTTGCCGTGGCTGGTGTCAGGCGGCACGGAGATAAGCTTGAGTGCGGCTTCCTTCTCGAAGGAACCGGTGGCGGCGAGCGCTTCTGCGATTTCTTGCTCAAACGAGTTCATCTTCACTGCTCTTCTTCTTGGTGGTCTTCTTCACAAAGTCGTTTTCGTCGAGGGTTTCAATCTTGCCGTCGGCGTACAGGCGGTCAAGCGAAATCTCGCTCCTCTTTTCTTCTTCGAACAGGTGGACCATCAGGTCGAGGCCCGCGTCGAACACTGCCCAGCGCACGCCTTCCTTGTATTCCACGCCTACAGACGGGAGCTTGTTCGCCTTGAATTCCTTGCGCAGTTCGTTCAGAATCGCCTGCATCTGGGCTTCGCTCTCGCAGGTCGCCACAAGGAAGTAGTCGGTCACGTCCTTGACTCCGCGGAGGTCCATCAGCTGCACGTTCTGGGCGCGAAGTTCAAACAAAATGCTTGCGCCGACTTGTACGGACTGGGGAAGTTCTTGCTTCTTAGTTGTCATCTGTTTCTTCCTGTTCGGGTTTTATTATTTGTTCAAAATCCTTGCCGATGTAAACGGCCACGTCGACTACCGCCCTCTTGCTCACGACGGTAAGCACGTTCTTTGTCTTGAGGGTCTGTGCCAGCGCCTGTGCGCCTTCCCATTCGGGGTTGCGGAGCACGATGATGGTCTCGTCGTTATTCTGCAGGCGGTCGTTGCCGAAACTTACCACGTCGAAGCCGTTCTCGCGCAAGAAGGTGCGCATCTTTACGGCGGCACCCGGTATCCCGCAACTGTTCAGGACTTCGACATCGCCCTTGTAGGTGCGTTTTTCCTTCACGACGACCTTCTTTTCTTCGCAGCCCGAAAGCAGCAAAACGCTTATTGCCAGCGCGGCAAAAACGAGCGGGCGCAATCCCTTTCTAAAGATGTCGTGACGTGGTAAATGCACGCGTCAAAGATAGAAATTTTCAATAGGGCGAACCTTCTACCTGCAATAATAACCCGTTCTCCACGGGCATCCGTAGTAGTAACGGAGCGGGCCGTACGCCTTCCGGGCGTCGTTCTCGTTCACGAGCATCAGCTGGATGTAGGAATTCTCCGTGGGCTTGTATTCCAGCGCTATTGCGGGGAGCACGAATTCTACCTTGCCCTGGCGCACGTCTTCTTTTGCGATGGGCGCTCCGGAACTGAAATTCGCGTACAGTGGCATCCATAACCCGAAATCGGCATACAGGTGAAGGTCGGGTGTGAATTCGTAGGCGAGGTGGGCGAGGTAGCTCTGCTGGGCAAAACTGCCGAATGGCCCGCTGGTAAAACTTGCAGAATAGGTGAACCCTACGCTCAGGGCCTGGTCTATCGAGGATTTGCGCAGCAGGCGTTCTCGCGGGAAGTACGAGCGGTTCCAGGGAATGCCGTCGTCGGGAATCAGGTAAACGGTGTCGATAATCGAATCGCCGGCGGTGCCTGCTAATTTCGCAGTAGTGTCGCGCTCGGCTACGGCGGAATCAGCCTTTGCAGGAGTCTCTGCAGAAGATAAAACTGCTAGTGCAAATATGAGTGCGAATATCAACCGCATACAATGAATATAGCATTTAGGGCGGTCACTAGTCATTGGTCAATGGTCGTTAGAAAAGGCTTTTTGAAATAAAACAATCGGGTGGCGAAGCCACGATTATAAAACTAATGACTAATAACTAAAAACTAATGACTAGACGATTTCGTTCTTGGCGTTCACGTGGATAACAGTGGGCTTCCACGTCTTGGCTTCGTCTTCGCTCATGGTCGCGTAGGCAACGATAATCACGAGGTCGCCGGGCTGCACGAGGCGAGCTGCGGCACCGTTCAGGCAGATGACGCCCGAACCCGCGGGGCCTTCGATAACGTATGTGTCGAGGCGGTTCCCGTTGTTCACGTCGAGCACGCCCACCTTCTCGAAGGGGAGAATGTGCGCGGCATCCATCAGGTCGCGGGCGATAGTGATGGAACCCTCGTAATTGAGGTTCGCGTCGGTAACCGTGGCTCTGTGAATTTTGCTTTTGAGTAATTCTAGCTGCATGATGCGCTTAGAACTTGACCTGGAATGCTCCGAGCACGCCCTTTTCGGGGGTCGGGATGATTCCGAAACTGAAGCGGTTTGCGTCGGGGTTGCTATCCCACTGCGTGCCGAAGAATGCGTCGGCGAACGACCAGATGTGCGCTGCTGCGACACCGAGGAGGCCGTACCACCAGGCGGAGCTGCCGTCAATAAAGAGGTAGGTGGTGACACCGACGCTCGTTACCCACAGGGCGTCCATCCAGATAGCCTTCGTGGCCTGGCTGGATTTCCACTGGTAGTAGCTGGGGAGGAGCAGAGATACGTATGCAAGGCTCTGGTTGCCGGAACGGTGGCGGTAGGAACGGTCGATATCGGCATCTTCCATGCCTTGAGAGCGCTGGGAGAGCCAGTCTTCTTCACTTACGCCGAGCTTGTTCCAGGGCTTCTGGAGGTATTCGGATATGCGGACGCCGAGTTCAACGAGTCTAGTGAGCTTGTCGCGGGTGATGCCCTCTTCCTTGGCCTGCTGGAATTCCCATTGGGTCAGTCCGAGGTCTTCGTAACGGAAACCTTCCCACTGGTCACCGGAGGCCTTGGCCTCGCCAGCGGGTTCGTCGCTTGCAGATTCGTCGTCCCCGTATGAGTAGGACTGCTCGGTAGAATCGTCATTTGACGGTTCATCGTCGAACTGTGCGAAAGCCATCGCACCGACAAAGAACACTGCTAGAACAATCTTGCTCCAAATAGACATGTTTTACCTACTCCTATCCGTAATGCCGGGGGAGGGAATCGAACCCTCACACTCTCGCGAGTACCGGATTTTGAGTCCGGCGCGTCTACCAATTTCACCACCCCGGCTTAGGGGTAACACAAATATAGCACAGTTTTTGCCTTTTTTGTAGGGAAAAAGGCGATATTTGCTCAAAATAAGCGAATTTTCAGGCGAAAACGTGCCGATGCGTTGCATTATTTTTTCAAAATGGGCCTGAATTCGACGTTGAGCGGCGTGAGTTTGCTCGCTCCGAAGTCGACGGCCTTTTCCTTGGTCTCGAACTTGCCGGTCTGTACCAGGTAGAGCGTCTTGGTTTCGCCTACGCGTTCTTCGATGGTTCCTTTGATGCCCTGTTTTTTGAGGTTGTTGACCAGGAGTTCTGCGTTGCTCTTCACGCCGAACGCACCGAGTTGCAGAATCCAGTATTCTTTTTCTGGGGCGGGTGCGGCTGCGGGAGCGTGCTTTTCAGGTTGGACCGCCGGTGCCGGTGTCGCCTTTGCGGCAGTGTCGGCGGGGGCAGTTTTCGCGGGTTCTGCCGCGGGTGCCGTGGTTGCGTCGTTGGCCGGTTGTGCTGCTGCCTTCGGTTCAGTTGCGGGTTGCTCGGTTGCTGAGCCGGTCGAAGGGGTCGGATCCGGCGTTGGTGTCGAAGCATCCACGGCGGGCTCGCTCAGGCGCTTGCAGGTTTCGTCGAGGGTCGGGTTCTTCACCTTCGACTGCACTACGGTGCAAACCTTCTGCAGAACTATGGCCTGGTGCGGCTGGGAAGTCTCGATGGCGTGGATCAGGGCCTCGGCGGCCTTCTCGTTACGGCCCATGTACAGCTGGAACTGCGCCTTCGTCATCATGAGGTCGGCGTATACGGCCTTTTGCGGATTCGTCTTCTTGATGAGGCTGTCGAGCCTCTTGCCTGCGGTGCTGAATTCCTTTGCGGCGCCAATCTGCGAGAGCGCGAGAACGTTCCACAGGTAGCATTCCGTGCGGGTGGAATCGGGCTCGTTGGGGCATGCCTGCTCAAAGAGTCGCGCGGCATCTTTCCACTTGCCGGCCACGTACGCCTTCTGCGCATCGGCAATCGTAACGGTCGCCAGCGAATCGGCAGGGGCATTTGCTGCGGGTTGCGCAAGTGAACTTGTACTGCAAATCAAGAACAAAATAGCGGCAATCCCGCGAACATTCCAAAACTTCATCTTCATTACCTCACACCACAATTATCCATCATCAATTATCAATTACCAATTTCCCTCGAATCGTCCATCCGCGGATGTCGTCCAGCTTCACTTTCACGTAGTCGCCGGGCTTCACGATTTGGCCAACTTCCGGCTTGAACACCACCTTCTTGAAGTTGTCTGTGCGGCCCCGCAGTTCCGTCTCGTCGCGCACGGAGTTCTTTTCTACCAGCAGTTCCTCGGTGCGGCCCAGCATCATCTGGTTACGCTTGAGCGTGATGGCGTTCTGCAGTTCTACCAGGCGCATGTGGCGTTCCTGCTTTTCTTGCTCGGTGAGCGTCTCCGCTTCCTTGTACGATTCCGTGCCCTTGCGCGGGCTGTAGATGAACATGAAGGCGGAGTCGAACTGGCAGGTTTCAAAAGCCTTGAGCGTCTGTTCGAAATCTTCTTCCGTTTCGCCCACGAATCCGCAAATTACGTCCGTCGAAATCCCGTAGAACGGGTCCTTGCTTCGCAGCTGTTCGATAATCGAGAGATACTGCTCCATGTTGTGCTGGCGGCGCATCTTCTTGAGCATGGCGTCGGAGCCGCTCTGGATAGGGATGTGCGCGTAGTGGCAGACCTTCGGGTTGTTCAGCAGCACGTCGATGAGCTCGTTCGTGTAATGCCTCGGGTGCGGGCTCGTAAAGCGGATGCGTCGGATGCCACCGATTTCAGAAACCTTCGTAAGCAGGTCCGCAAAGTTCCCGCCTTCGGTCTTGTAGGCGTTCACCGTCTGGCCCAGCAGCGTCACCTCGGTAATGCCCCTGTCGGCCGCCTTGCGCACTTCGGCAAGCACGTCTTCCATGTCGCGGTACTTTTCCGGCCCGCGCAGGTATGGCACAATACAGTAACTACAGCGCTTGTTGCAACCGCGCTGGATGGCGACGAAGGTGGTGAAGTCGTTCTGGAGTTTCGCGTATTCGCCCAGGTAGTTCTCGCTCAGGTCCTCGTCGATAAACATCTTGTGGTGCGTCTGGTGCAGCGGACTTTTGGCATCGCCCAGCAACAGCTCCGGAATTTTCTTGTACTGGTCCGGCCCCACGATGTAGCTCACGTTCGGTAGCCTCTTCAAAAGTTCCGGCCCGCGATTCTTCGCCATGCAGCCGCATACCACGACTTTCACATCGGGATTCTTTTTGCGCAAGTACTTGAGCTTGCTGATGTTGACGATGGCGGTTTCCTCGGCCTTCTCGCGCACGCTGCAGGTGTTCACGATGATAAAGTCGGCATCTTCCTGGTTGCTCGTCTCGACGCAACCGCACATGTCGAGCTCCTGGGCAATCATCGCCGAGTCATACTCGTTCATCTGGCAGCCGTAAGTGGCCAAGTGGTATTTTTTCATGCGGGTAAAGATAGAATTTTTAGACTTCTAGCCCTGCCTGCACCATGTATTTTTGTGCGAATGCGTTTGCCTCGTCGTCCTTCTGCTGGTTCTTGTTGCCGTAATAGACGTTCTTGATGAAGATGTCCTTCTTGCCGTGGAGTACGATGTGGCCGAGCTCGTGGAAGAACGTGAACCAGAACGCGTTGCGGTCCTTGAAACGGTCGTGCAGCTGGATTACGGGGATGTCCTTGTACCAGCGGGCCATGCCATGAATTGGCGCCGACTTGAAGTTCTGCGCGTAGAGCACCTTGATTCCGAACTTTGCGCCCAGTTCCTGCAACTTGTGCATGCCGTCGTCAATGAAATCTTCGCCCACCTTCGGCTTGGGCAATGCCTTCTTGCGGCGTAAATCTTCCCACGCGGCAACGTCTTTTTTGGCCAGTTCCACGAATTGCGGCATCGCCTTCTTGATGGCGGAACGCACCTTCTTGTCGTTCTGCTTTTCCATCTTGATTTCGTCGGCGAGGATTTCGCCGCGGCGCATCCACACGGAGGCCGCGTACGGGTCTTCGGTTTCGGCCAGCGAAATGCGGAAGGCCACCTTCAGGCGGTTCTTGTAGTAGTAATTTTCCCACGCCTTGGGGCTAGCCACCCCGAAGAACTTGAGGATGGGCGACACGCCGTCTTCCTTGTTGTTGAAGTCCTTGATCCATGTGCGCGGATTGAGTTCCCCGATAGGGAAGAACTTGCGCCAAACAACACTTTTCTTGAGGGATTTCTTGATTTTTTCTCGCCAGAGATCCCGTTCGTACAGCTTTTGTGCTTCTAGCCAACAATACTGAGGAATTCCTGTACCAAATTCAAGGCTGTAGGCCATTTCGACCGTCACCCTGCACTTGGCTTTGAGCAATTCGTTCACCGTCTTGGGGGTGTAGCCGATTCGGGCGGCGAAATCGTTAACATCCACATTCATTTCTTGAAGTTTTTCTTCAAGAATTTCTCCAGGGGAAGTTGCTCCCCACAAAATGAGTTCTTTTTCTTCTGCCATATTATTCCTCTCTATTTATGATAATCTACAATTTCTACGACTTCGGCCTCGGTAACTTCAGCCCAAATAACAACTTTGTTCGGTTCTGCGCCCCAAATAATCAATCGGTATGGTTGATCAAGGTCGCATGCCCATTGGCCCTTGCGGTTGCCTACGAGTTCATGGAAATGTCCTGGAAGCGAAGGCAGAGCGGCAAAATTTTTAGCTAAGTGCAAGGAGAAGATTCGATTCCTGTAGCATTTAGCCCGTTTTTTGCCCATTCGCCGTATTGCATAAGCCTCATCCATTGTGCAAAGTTCTAAATCCTTATCTCTAAACTCAACTTTCAAGAAACCTCCGCCGTTAATCAAAAATCTCTTTTTTTAATATAATAAAAATTTTTAAGAAACGCAAGGGGTGCCTTATTTTTACAAAAATGACCAAAATCATGATGCTCCTGGGCCTGAACCAGGCATGGAGCATGAGCCAGGGCAAGGTGAACGTGGATATCGCCGAACGCGTGGTGATGACCCCGTACACCGCAAAGAGGCTCGCCATCATGCTTGCCGCGACGCTCAAGGCCTACGAGGCCAAGTTCGGCACCATCGATATCGGCGTGCAGACCGACGCATCGAAGGCTCCCGCAGCCAAACCCGCCGCCAAAAAGGCTTAAACTTTAATAATTTTGGGATAGAAGGAACGAAGAGTATGTCTATCGATAGAAAAGCACCATTGAGTAGATTGGTTGGGGCTGTGGCAGCATTTGCCATGGCTTTTGCGCTTGCCGCCTGTGATGATGACGAGAGCAGTTTCGTGCGGCCCGGGGATGACTCCTCGTCGAGTGTCTGCGAGGACTGCGACGATGCCAGCAGCAGCTCGGTAAAGTCAAACTCTTCGTCCAGCGCGAAGTCCTCTTCGAGTGTCAAAGCGAAGTCAAGCAGCTCCGTGCGCTCGTCATCCTCGGCTCCGGTCGAGGATCTATCTAGCAGCAGCGTGCGTTCGTCATCCTCGGCTCCGGTCGAGGATCTGTCGAGTAGCAGCGAGACAAGTGTGTCCAGTAGCAGTGCAAAATCTTCCAGCAGCTCTGCAAAATCCAGCAGCAGCGCGAAGTCTTCCTCCAGCGTCACGCAGCAGTCCAGTAGCAGTGAATATGTGCCGTTTGACCATTCGAAGACACTTGGATATCAAAAATTTGAAGAAGATGGGTATAAGACTTTCACTGACCCGCGCAATGGCCGCAGTTATTACTACATAACGATTTATTCGGAATATAAGGGATATTCTGTTACCGTGATGGCCGAGAACTTGAACATTGGCGATATGGTGCCTGGCGAAAATGACCAGAACGACGATTCCAAAATCGAACGCTACTGCTACAACAATGATACCACCAGGTGCGACGAATTCGGTGGCCTATACCAGTGGGCCGAGATGATGCAGCTGCCGAGCCGCTGCAATACCGAGAGCTGCGCCGACCTTATTCAGGAAAACCACCAGGGAATCTGCCCTGATGGTTGGAGGTTGTTTACGTATGATGATTATTGTGTTGTGATGGGGTATGAGGATATCAATAATGACGGCGTAAAGGGGCTGCGCTCTACATATGGTTTCAGCGGAACGAATAGCAGCGGATTCTCGCTGACCGGCGCCGGCAAGAGAACCAAAAAGGGGGGGGTTGAACGCTTAAAAAAAGTTGCTTATTGGTTCTATCCACAAGAACATGAATATAATGAACGGTTATATGTACACAATGGCTATATTGCTGCAGATTTAGCCGATGCTCCGCAAGCAAATGATGGAGATGAAAAAGTTTTTGGATTCTCTGTCCGCTGTACTAAGCTAGAAGAATAATCAAAATTTTTGAAAATGATAACAACGCACCCCGAGGTGCGCTGTAGTTGTTTTACCTTAAACGGAATTTTTCACGAATTCCACACGAAAAGTTTTAACTAAAAAAGGCCAAAATCATGTCCAAGAACGTTAAGTCCAACAACAAGAACACCAAGAAATCTGCTTCCAAGGCAAAAAAGTTCACCCGCAACAATTACAAGATCGAATCCCTCGAACCGCGCCTGATGATGGATGCCGAACCGCTCGACCCGGCGCTCGAATCGAACCTTGATATTGAACAGTTTGACTCGTATGTGGAGCAAATCGGGAGCCTCTCTGATGCCATTGGTGGCAAGGCTGTTGACGCCCTTGGACAGTTCAACAAGTTTGATTTTACCCAGTTCGGTTTGGCGGACAAGGCCAATGCTGCCGTTGAATTTGTAAGCGATTCCGCGGAACAACTCAAGTCCGATTTTGCAGACAAGGTAAACAATACCCTTGAAAAAGCCCTCAAGGACCTTGAAAAGAAATATTATGCAGATGAAGTAACGATGGATGAAGGAAAAATCAAGCTTGCCGACTTTGTACAGGATTATGTTGCCGAAAAAGCAGAAGGTACCGGCCTGACTTTCGCTGTAGAAGGCTCCAAGCTAGTTGTCAATTACGACATTGAATACGCGAAGAACGTCACCGGCATGGGCTTCGACTTGGCCGATGGAAGACTTGATCTTACAAGCGAAGGAACTGCCCTCAATACGTCGGCCAAGCTCAAGGCCGTTATCGATTTGGACAAGGGCGGAAACGGAATAATCTTGGATGAAGCCTCCGACGTGGGCGATTTTATCGTATCCGTCGAAGAATTGAAGGTGTCCGTGGACAACCTCGGCATGAAGGCCAAGTTCATGAACATTGTGCTTGAGGAGGTCGATAAGGATGGAGAAGAAGGTCCCGAGCTGAGCATTAGCTACGCTTCCGGTTCAGACGTCAGCCAGAGTGTCAACCTGGAATTCGGCCTTGTTAACTCCGGTGAATTGCCATTTGGATTCAAGGATGGCGAACTGCTGACTGTCGCGACTGTTGAGGGAGAACTGGCGACGAATATCCCGGATATCCAGATGATAGGCAATGGATTGAGCGGCTTGTTTAGCGGAGACGTTCTCAAGAACCTGCCTTTTGTCAAGGAATCCTCCTTTACTATAGGCGAACAGCAGTTCAACTTGCCACAGTTAATCGAAAAAATCAATGACCTGTGGACCAAGGTGTCCATCGCGTTGACCAGTGCTGTCGAACCGGTGCAGTATTTCAAGGACAGGGTCCAGTTGAATTTGAACACACTAAAGTCAAACCTCCAGACAACCCTTGGTGAAACGTATGAGGAATGGGCGGGACTCCTGGATAAATTGATGGTGAAGGCTGCTGGAAATGGAAATGAATTCTATTCGCTTATCGGCGATCCGACAGAAGCCTTGCATTTGATGAATCTGAAGAATGGTACGGAGCTTTCCTTCGTGATTGCTCCGAAAAGTCTCTCGTTGGATTCTCTTGATGTCGGGCTCACGACTTTCGAGAGCCTTTCTGCGGATTTTGCCCTTGCGTTTAATGTGAAGGTGAATGTCAAGGAAGATTCTTCGATTTCTTTTGCCGCAGTCTCTTTGGATGAATGCTCTTTGAAAATGGGTGCGCCTTTGCCGGAATCCATGTGGGATTCAGTCCCGGTACAACTGAATGGCGCAAAATTCAACTATGACGTGAAAGTCAATGCAGCCGATACTCTGGAGCAGAACATCTCTTTCGATTATGATAGCGTCGATTTGGTCGTTGGCGAAAATAAGTTGTACAGTTCCTCTAGCGGCTCGATTATATGCGCAAATCCCGGTACGGATGAGCAAAAGTGGAGCTTCAATCTAGATACGGGGATAATTCGAGACCTCCCGTTTGTCTTTGAGAGCGAAGATGCCTTCAAGAACGGCAAGAATCCAACTGTCCGCTTCGACAACGACGGCCTTCAAGGGAATAACAAGTTACTACTGCATAAATAATTTTTTATGGAGGGGTGTTCTGATTTGAGAAACCTGGATAAAAAATTTATATTTCTCGTTGTAGGAGAATTTCATGATTTGTCCGAAATGCGGTGAAGAATACGAAGATGACATGCAGTGTTGCTTGTGGTGCGATGCGCCGAATCCGAATTATGGTCGCGTCGAGGAAGCCGAACGTAAAGTAGGTTCTGTCCAGAAACGGAATCAGGGTGAAATAAACGGCTTTGATTATCTTGAGCATTCCGATGAGGTGGACTTTGCGCAAAGAACCTCTGGTTATGTTGTGTTTAAAATTGCCAAGTTTGAATTTGTTAAAACCGTTGTGGGAATGCTCTTCTGTCTTGGTCCATTTTTGTTTTCTGTTGCGGCGATGTTCTTTGTCGAAGAGCTGAAGTCTTTCTGGCCGTTATGGTTGCTTGTGAGTGTGTGTTTTGCTATTTGTATTTTCGTTTTGTCAAGAACGGTTCTTGCCGTAAAATGGTATAAGGATAAATTCGTTTTAAAGACACTCTATGGAGAAACAGAACTCTCGTTTGATAAATCGGTGTTTGCGGAGTTTGGATACGAAGACGACAAAGGCTTTAGCGTTTGCCTGAAAAAGGGAAAATGGAGTTTTGTACTTCGTGAAAAGGCGTTTCCAGAAGTTACAAAGATGTTGTGCAGAATTTACGACGAGTTAAATCCGAAAGACCTTGTGTTGGGCGAAAATGGTTCGGTTTATGCGGAATTCAAACCGCTGAAGCGCCCCGTCGCCATGGGCTGGTATATCGCCGCCTTTCTTTTCAATATTTTTATAGGTCTTGGTGATATTTTGGTTTCGGACTCGGGCAATGCTGCGTTCGCTTTTTTATTTGCCGCCGTAGTCCTTATCTGTGCGTTTTATCATTTGAGTGATGTTTTTAAAATTCGGTGGTACAAGGACAAGTTTGTGCTTTGCACCCGTTTCGGAGAAAAGGCGTTCTCGTTCGACAAGTCGGAACTGCAAAAGACCAAGCGCGATGAAAAGGGCGCTTTGAAGTTCTTTTTCAAGAAAGACCGAGGGTCTTTTGTTGTGGATGAACGCGTCTTTCCCGAAGTAGCGGCAATGATGAAAACGCATTACGGCGTGGAGTGATTCTGCGATGTCCCTGTTGCTTGCCCTTTTGTTCCTAGCCCTATTTGTGAGTGCGATTGTCCGTGGGCAGTTCTCTTACGGCAAGGCGGATTACAGTTTCCGGGAGCACCCGGTGCAGTTTGTAATCGTACTGGTGTTCATCTTGGGCGTGTCGGCACTTTGCTTTTACCGTTTCTTGGTCGAAATGGAATTCTTGCGGTAAAAAGATTCCTATATTTGGCTCCGCCATGCTTCATCACAAATCCCTGATTGTTTTTGACCTGGACGGCACGCTGTTCAATACCCTCGGCGACCTTGCCGTGGCGGTGAACTATGCGCTGCGCCATTTCGGCCTGCCGGAACATGACGAACAGCGGGTGCGGACCTTTATCGGGAACGGCTCCATGAAGCTGATCGAGCGGAGTATGGGGGAGGCGGCCCTCCCGGAAATCATTGCCCGCACGGGCGTTACAGTCGAAATGGTTCACAAGGTCTATTCGGATTTTTACTGGGAACACTGTACTGAGCGCACGCTCCCGAATCCGGGCGTTGTTGAATTCTTGCGCAGTACGACTGCCCGTGTGGCCATGCTTACCAACAAGCCGGAGCGCCCGACATTCAAGTTGCTGGAATATTTCCACCTTCGCGACCGCTTTGAATTCGTGCTCTGCGGCGACACCACGCCCGAACGCAAGCCTAGCCCCGCGGGCCTGCTGAAAATCATGGAATCCGCAGGGGTTTCTCCCGCCGAAACGGTGATGGTGGGTGACGACCAGCCCGACATTCTGGCCGCCCGCAATGCCGGTGTCGACTGCATTACGTTGTTCTGCGGGTTCGGAAAGCCGGTGAATTTGCTCCCGCTTGCCCCGGAGAATGTGGTCGAAAGCTACGCCGAAATGTGCGAATTACTTTGTTCTTTAACGCGTTGATGCTCTTGTTTTGGGGCGCGCCTTCGCACAGCCTTGTAAAAAATTGTATAGTTGTGCTTGGTATGCTTTATAAGTTTTTATGCCTCGTGACATTCGTATTGGTGATGGCTCTCGGCCTTGTCGCCTGTAGCAATTCTTATAGTTCCTTTGCGGATGTTTCGGAAGAAAATTCTTCGTCAGAAACCTTTTCGAGTTCATCGTTTGTAGTTTCGTCAAGTTCCGTCTCTTCCAGTTCTACAGTAAGTTCGTCAAGTTTTTCTGATTCCTCGGATGTTGTTTCGTTTACGGCGCTTGTGACGGATACTTTCGAGGTGTTTGCCTTTGGGTCGTTGAATATCGATATTGTCGCGGATTCGTTCTTGACCAAGTTCGATTACGGGGACGTTGTTTCGGTGATGGTGCCTGGGTACGATACGCTGGACGTTCCCGTGGTTGCGAGCTATGGCGATGTGTTTCCGGGCGAATTCTTTTTGTATGTTTCCTCGGGACTGAATTATCTCAAGCTTGAAGCCCGTTATGGACAGATGGCGGAGGTCATTGGTCTCGGGCGTGGTGCAGAATTCCCGATAGAAGTTGCCATCCGGATGAAGGAGAAGGGCGGATATGCGGAACATCTGGGAAACTTGAATTCACTTGCAATTTCCTATTCCATTGAGGCGTATCCGGAGCTTTCCGTCGCGGACTTTGCGAATTTCAGGATGGTGCGAACGACGGGAATGGGCGAGGGTCGGCTTTACCGCTCGTCGAGCCCGGTGGACCCCTCGATTGGGCGCAATAAGTATGCGGATTCACTTGCGGCGGTCGCGGGAGTCAAGACCTTCGTGAATCTTGCTAATAGCGAGGAATATGCGGAATCGTACAACGGCTTTGCGCAGTCCTATTATGCGACGCGGAACGTTGTTTACCTTGATGTGCTGCCGGGCTTTGCGAACACGCCGTTCAAGGAGGGCTTCGTGAAGGGGCTCCGCTACATGGTAGAACATGATGGCCCGTACCTATGGCACTGCACGTACGGCATGGACCGCACCGGGTACTCGATAGCCGTGCTAGAGGCCCTGATGGGAGCGACCGCCGAAGAAATCAAGGCGGATTACGCTGCGACGCACAAGAATTTCTACAGCGTGAGTGGCGGCAGGCAGGTTGCCTTGACCGCGAAGCAGGCGGAACTCATTCAGGCGATAATCGTGAGGCTCATGCGGAATGCATACAAGGTGGAGGGAGTCGACATCTCGGATTTCGAGAATGCTGATTTGGCGGCCGCCACCGAAAAGTACCTGCTCTCGCTTGGCTTGGAACAGCATGAAATTGATTCGCTCAGGGCGCGACTGAAGTAAGAATGTTTTCGGGATGGAATTCCTTCGCAGACAATGGCCCGCATAGATTGTGTTTTGCTATATTCTTGCCTATGATTTCAAGAATTTTTAAACCGGCATTCATCGCGGCGCTCGCTTTTGCCGCGGCCTCCTTTGCCGACGAGGCCATCCGCTTTGTTCCCGAGGTTTTCCCGATGGGCGAGGTTGCTCAGGGCGACCAGAAACACTACGTGCTGCAGGGCGCGAACACCACAGGTGCAGAGATCGTGCTCGAAAACGTGTTCGGGCAGGGCATCGGCATGTCGAATTTCAAGTTCCCGCAGAAAATTGCCCCGAATGCGACCGTCACCATCGAGTTCGATATGGACTTCGCTGGCATGGAAGGGAAAATTGACCCGACGGTCGTGCTTGTTGCCGCCGGCGGTAAGCCCTATACGGCGAACCTTTCGGGCGTGGTGAAGGCTCCCGTGTTCTTCGGCGAGAAGCTTTTCGATGCTGGTTTCTACAAGGCGGGCGAAAAGCGCGAATGGACGTTCTACGTGTGGGAGACCGACAAGAAGGCTCGCCCCGATATAGAACTTTCGCCCGAGTCGGCGAAGCAGTTTGCGATGAAGTCTAAACCCGTGATGCTCAATGTCGACAAGCTCGACAAGATCAAGGAAGGCGGCAAGGTTCCCGGAATCAAGGTGACTCTCTCGACGAAGGGGCTTACCCGCGAGGGCTGGGAATTAAAGCAGAAGAGCATCCGGAAGATAGTCTCCTTCAAGAGCAAGAAGTACCCGAAGGCGACTCCGGAAGTGCTCATCGTCGGCTACTGGAACGAGTAGTCCGGCCCCGAAATGGCGAAAATTTTGCCTTTTTCGGGCTTTTGCCTTGAAAAATGCCCCGAGTTTAACTAACTTTGGCATACTCTTACGAGAGACCTCGGGATGTAGCTCAGCCTGGTAGAGCGCTTGAATGGGGTTCAAGAGGTCGCTGATTCGAATTCAGTCATCCCGATAGAAAACGCCGCTGTTTCAGCGGCGCTTTTCTTTTTTGCCCTACGACTCCGGTTTCCAGACAATCACCTTGTTGCGCCCGGTTTCCTTGCCTTCGTAGAGCGCGCGGCCCGCCATCTGGATGCTCTTGTCTACCCCGAGCGCGTGGTCGTATTGCGCGACGCCGAGCGTGATGGTCACCTTGATGGAAAGTTTCCCGAATATGACGGTCGTGTTCTCAATTGTCTTGCGGAAACGCTCGGCGACAATCTTCGCCCCTTCGAGGTCGGTTTCCGGGAGCAGCGTGAGGAATTCCTCCCCGCCGTATCGCGCGAGCACGTCGTACTTGCGTAGCAGGTTGCGGATTGTGGCCGAGACGTGCTTGAGAACCTCGTCGCCGCAGGCGTGCCCGTAGGTGTCGTTCACGTTCTTGAAATGGTCTATATCGATGAATATGAAGCAGAAAGGTTTCTTGGAGCGGGTCACGCGCTGTATCTCGTTGTCGATGGTCCGCAACATGTCGCGCCGGTTCGGAAGTCCGGTGAGTTCGTCGGTCCGCGAAATCAGGTCGAGTTTCTTGTTCGCTTCCTCGAGTTCCTTCGTGCGTTCCTGCACTTCCTGTTCAAGCATCTCCCTATGCGCGTTCAGTTCCGCAATCTGTCGCTTGATGGTATGGTGCATTATGTTGAAGTGCTTCGCGAGGATTCCTATTTCGTCTTGCCTGTTGCCCACGTCGATATCCGGAGCTTCCATGTCGCCTTCCGAAATCTCTATGGTGTGCTGGACGAATCGCCCCATCGGGAGCACCAGCTTGCGGTAGAGCCAGAAAGAAATGAGCAGTATCGCGATAAGCGCCGTGGCGAGCATGACCTTGCTCACGAGCAGGAGCGAAGCCACCTGTTCGTCGATTTCGGACTTGGGCTGCAGCGACAGCAGGCCGAAATCGTACGAGGCGTCGTACACGTAGTTTGCAAGGTAGGCCTGGTTATCGGAGAGCGTGTAGAACTTGATTCCCTTTGTCTCGTCTGCCTTCGGGTCGAACCCCTTGATTCCGATTTCTGCAATCTTGTGAGGCTCGGTAAGCCAGGTCTCCAGGTCGGGGTGGAACAGTATTTCGCCTTCGGAATTGATGACGATGTAGTACCCCTTCTTGCCCACCTTGCTTTCGGAAAGGATTCTCCAGAGCCTCTGCGCCGAGAAACTGGCCACGAGACTCCCGTTGCCCTTCGCGTTGTCCGAGACGACTGTCGCGAAAGCGCGCTTGGGCCGCATGTTGTCCGAGTCACGGTACCAGCCCGAAATAAACGGCCTGTGCGGTGTAATCTTGCTGAAGTCTACGGGATACTTGGTGGGGGCAGACGCAATCATCGCGTTGTCGCAGATGAGGCTGTCGTTACGGTCGAACAGGGAAACTTTTTCGCCCGATATGAATAGCGGGGAAATGTTGTAGCTCTTGAGGTAGCTGGTCGATATGGCCGGGTCCATGCTCTTGATTTCGGATGCCTTGGCGAGCAGGGTAAGCTGGTTGCCGAACTGGAACAGCTCGTTGTGGAGGGTCGACGACATCTGCTGCAGGTGGATGATGTTGGTCTCGTCGGCGGACTCGAGCGTCATCTGGGTCTGTCGCTTCGCGAAATAGTACGTGCCGCCGATGGTGACGACCGCCATTGTGCTTACCAGGAGCAGCAGGCTCTTGACGATGATGCTCTTGGAGAGTTTTAGGATTTTCTTTTCGCTCATGGTTCTAGTTTAACTTTTTCTCTTGCGCGTGTACGAAAAAAGGAAACTCAGGACTAGTACAAAGAAGAATATAAAGAAGGTCGGGTTGACTCCGTTCCCTTCGGCCTGCCCGGCCTTTTTGTCGGAGGTGTCCCTTGGGGCGCCCTTGTTCATCGCCTTTGCCCAGATTTCCTGGAATTCGGCGTAGGTCGTCGTGCTTGTAGGCGTATAGCCGAGCTGGTTATTGATGGTATCCGAGTAGCTCTTGAATATCTGGTAGAGTTTCTCCTCGGAGTAGGGGACGGGGAGTTCCAGGTGGTCCCATACGGCGCTGAACATGCAGACGAGCGACTGCTCGACTTCGCCCCATTCGGGGAGTGCCGGGTAGGTCTTGCCGGTTTCTAGCTGCGTTACGAGGCTCTTGTACGCTTCGTCTTCGGCCCAGGATGCAAGAACCGCCTTGGATGTGGGTAGGAACCCGATTTGCTTAGTGTAGTCGTCCAGGCTGTTGTCTTCGGTCAGGTAGAGCAACAGCTTGGCAGCTTCCTTGTTCGTGCTTTTTGTGGGAATGGCGAGGTTTGATCCTCCGATAAAGCTCACGCTGCCCGTGGTTCCCTTCGGGAAAGGTAGCACAATTACGCCGTCCGCCCCGATACGCGAATTCGAAAGCCCGCCCTGCGAACTGTGGATGCGCGTCTGCATCACGACTTCTGCCGTACTTACGATGAATGCAAGCTCGCCGTTGTTGAACTGCTGCGCGATTTGCGCGGAGTTCGCTTGCAGCGCGTCGGTAGAGACCAGCGAGTCGACGACGAACGATATGTACTTGGCTATCCCTTCGAGCGTTTGCGGTGCAAGGATGTTCGAGCACCACTTGCCGTTGTTGTCCTTCTTGACAAAGGAGCCGCCGTAACTCCACACCCAGGGGGCGAAGTTGTGGGGAATGTTCCAGTCGCTCTTGCCGGGGAGCGCGTAACCGCGAATCTTTGCACCGTCTTCGAGGATTTCCTTGCCCTCGTTCACCTTGCGGATGGCGTTCGTGAAACCCTTGTAGCTCTCGATGTCGGCGGGCGAAATGCCGTACTTTTCCATGATGCGCTTGTTGCCGAGCACGGGGCGGATGTCTATGAACCACGGAACGGAATAGATGTTCGTGTCGGAATCGATGTGCGACGTGTACCACGAGACGGGCACGAACCGATTTGAATCAATCTTGTCGAGGTAGGCGTTCAGGGGCTTGATTTCGCCGCGTGCGGCAAAGTACGGGACCCACGTGGACCCGAGCTGCAGTACGTCGGGTGTGCCGTTCCCGGTTTCGAGCATGGTAGAAATGCGGTTCCAGGCTTCTCCCCAGTCGAGCACGGTCACCTTTGTCGGGATACGAGTCTTTTGCGTGAACTTTTCGAGCTGTTGTTCCAGTTTCTCTTGCGGGGTGGCGCCGTTGGGCATAATCCAGATGCTGAGCGTATCGGCGGCGATGGCCGGCGAGAGCGATAAGGCAAGTGCGAGAGCCGTACCTTTAAGGGAAAAATTCATACTCCTATCCTTTTTTTTTCGGGAAAGCCCCGATAAATGCGTGTACCCTTGTTCAAATTAAATAAAATTTTGTACTTTCTTCGCAAAAAATTCGTAAAAAGGGGAGTGTTTATGCTTGTTGCTTGCGGGATTGCAGAACGGGAAGGGAAGTTGCTTGTGTGCAAAAGGCCTTCGGGCGTGCCTTACGCGGGTGCCTGGGAGTTCCCTTCCGAGGAACTCGCGGAAGGGGAAACTCTTGAAAATTGTGTAAAAACGGCGTTTTTTGACCGTATTTCGGCTGTTTTGGCCGAGAATCGTGCCATTTTCGCGTTCAATTCTGCGTGTGTGCCCGGGTGCCGGCTTTTTACATTCAAGGTAAACTTTTTTGAAACAAAAATGAGCCTAAATGGCTACGAAGATGCCCGTTGGGTGCGAAAAGAGAAACTTTGTAGGCTTCGGCTGCACCCCGACAGTGTGATAATAGTCAAAGAAATTGAAAATTTTTCGTGAAAATTCGTGCAGAAACATATTTTTTATTTATATTTCTGCTCAGTCGTAATTACGATAAAACCAAATCCTTAAGGAGTAAAAAAATGAAAAAAGGTATCGCTGCTCTCGTTTGCGCTGGCATGATCACCCTCACGGGCTGCTATGGCAGCAACGCTTGCTTCGAAAAGCTTCACAAGTGGAACGGCACGCTTGGCAACAAGTGGCTCAACTCCATCGTTCACTTCTTCCTGCAGATTTTCGGTGTGTACTGGATTTGCCTTGGCCTCATCGACGGCCTCGTGCTCAACACCATCGAATTCTGGACTGGCTCCAACCCGCTCGCTGCTGGTGACTCCTACTTCGAACAGGATGCCCAGGGCAACTCCATCGCTGCCGTGAAGAACGCCGATGGCTCCATGAGCGTCGAACTCACCTCTGCTGCTGGCGAAAAGGCTAGCCTCACGCTCCAGCGCGACGAAAACGTTGTCCGCGCTCTCGACGCCGAAGGCAACCTCGTTGCTCAGTACGACATCGCCAAGTAATTTCTACTTCGGAAATGTTTTGGGACCCTGGCACCTGCCAGGGTTTCTTTTTTATAACCGCTCGTTCGTCGTCTTGGGTTGAGAACCTCCGGTTCCTCACTCGCTCTTGCCAACACGGCACGCTTGCGCCGTGCCGCTTATGGCTCACATTATACTGCTTATTGGCCTGTTTTTTAATAAAAAGTGCAATTTTTGCGTTGTAAACCGCTTTTTTCTTGAATTTTAATGTATTTTGGGGGTATGGCAAGGCGTTTTGCAAAAGTTGGACGCTTGGTTGCGGTATTGCTTACTGCAATCTGTTTCTGCGCGTGCGTCGAGGATGACGTGAACCGCGGGAACGAGGCGCTCCGCATTGGCGACTACGACCGTGCCGTGGCGAACTTCTCGAAGGCGCTCGACATGCAGCCGGCGAATCGCGACGCGCGCTATGGCCTTGCGCTGGCCTACTATTCCATTGCCGAAGAGAACGAACGCCTGAAGGTCCCTGTTCTTGAAACCTGGCAGCGCACCGTGAACGAATTCCGCATCCTTTCGCGCGTGGATTCTAGCGGGCGCATTTCCGGAACGTATTCCACGAGCCTGTTCTACCTGGCGCGCGCGACGCTTGCAAGCAACGGACATGCCGATGTGCTCCCGCTACTCGACAAGTCTATCGCTCTCGATAGCGCGAACTACTTCAGTTACAACCTGAAGGCGCTTGTGCTCGGGAATCTCGGGCGCACCGAGGAAGCAAAGAAGATTTTCGTCTTTATCGTGACGAAGAACCCGAAGTTCGCCTCGGCCTACTTGAACCTGGGCAATATCTACTGGACCGAGGGCGACATAGAATCCGCGTGGGATATATGGTCGATGGGGCACGAGGCGCTGCCCGAAAATGCGGGGCTTGCGCGCTGGACGGCTGTTGCAGAAGATTCACTCAAGGCTCTTGCCATTGCGGGTGAACTATGAGCGTGCTTGCCGGAGTGAACCGTTGTGCATTGTTGCACGAGGGTGGCGAGGCTCAGGTCTACGCGCTTGAATCGGATGGCAAGAAGTATGTGCTCAAGTGGTATGCCGATGGCGTTCAGATTGATTCCCGTGTGGTAGAAGCTCTCCTGCGCGAACGCATTCCGGGCGTCTACCGCCTGATGGAAGCGGGCAAGAAGGCGGGCCGTCACTACCTGGTGTACGAGTTTATCGAAGGCGTTTCGGTTGCGGATCTCGCGAGCAATCCCCCTGCGGGCAATCTCCCTGCGGGCCCCTTCGCAGCAAAGGATGGTTGCGTTCCCGCGCCGGTAGCAATTTCGCTTGTACGTAACCTGGCGCAGTCGCTCGCGCAACTTTCAAAAAACGACGTTCACCACGGGGACCTGAGCCCCTCCAACGTGCTCGTGACGGCGGACGCTGCTCCGGTGCTTATCGACTGCGGGATAGTGGGCCCGGGTGCCCTCGCGTATGCCGCGCCCGAACGCATCCAGGGCAAGCCTGCCACGGTAAAGAGTGACATGTACAGCCTGGGGCTATTGCTCTACCGGCTTGTTGCGGGCGAGGACCTGCTGCACTGCGATTGCTTCGATGGCTTTGCACAGGCCGCGGCGGAAATAGATGCGGTGGATGTGACCGCGCTCCTCTACGGCAAGGGAATGGATGCGGAAATCCTTTCCACACTAGCTCCCTTGTGGAAGGCAACGCTACGTGCCGACCCTGCCGAACGTGCCGAAGATTTCGAGGAACTCGACGAACTGTTTGAGATTGCCTTTGACGCCGCCTCCCGCGGGTCGGTCACCTGGGAAACCATTCGTGATGCCTTTACCAAGAACATTGCCGCGAAAATCGGAACGAATTGTCGCGACGCGGGTGCGGAATGCGGCTTGCCTCCCGAATTTGCAGTGACGAAGCCCACAGGTCACCGCAAATTCGCTGTTTTTGCGGGGGTATTAGGATTTATATTGTTTGTGTTGGTATTGTTTTTCGCGCTTGCTCCCAGGCAACCGTCTATCGATGAGACTGGTGCGAAGATACTTTCCAACTCGAGGTCTCTCGAAGGCGCAACCGGGCTGGTTGCAGATTCTTCGGGCGATGCGGGCCGGATTTCGGGCGAGGTGCTGGAATCCCTGCCTGTGCCGGAACAGCCCGAATGACGTAATGGAGTAATTAGGTATGAAGACAGAAACGATGCTTGCAACGGAAAAGATGCTGGACGTGGTGAAGACCCTCCTTGACGAGGAACAGCCCGAAAGTCTTTTCTCGAAGATTCTTGAAGTGGCGAAAAGCGTGCTCCGTGCGGATGCCGCTGTGTTGGATATTTCGGGCGAGACTCCCCTCCACTTTTCGAACCCGGAGCAGGTGAGCATTTCTATTTCGGCGGTGAGGCAGGCGAAGAGCGAACGGCGGGCGGTGGTGTGGAACCAGCTCGACGACGATACCGCAGACCTTTCGAAGTCTATTGTGCAGAACCAGCTCACGAGTATCATGGTTTCCCCGTTCCGCACTCCCGATAGCGAATCGGGCTACCTGTACCTGCAGCGCGCCGCACGCGAGGAACCCTTTACCGAAGAAGACAGCGCCCTGTTCGATTCGTTCGTGGCGGTGTGCGAAAAGTTTGCCTTTGCCGCCTACGACCGCCTGCGCGACAAGGAATCGCTCGATGTTTTGAAGAACGTTGTACGTAAGGACGGGATTGTCTATTCGAGCAAGGCCATGGCAGACCTTGTCGCCCTGGCCGAAAAGCTTTCTACGCTTCCGCTACCCGTGATTATCCGCGGCGAAACCGGTACGGGCAAGGAAGTGTTTGCACGCTTTATCCATAACCACAGCCCGCGTGCGGAACGCCCGTTTATTGCGGTAAACTGCGGGGCCATTCCCGAAAACCTGATAGAATCCCTGCTGTTCGGGCATGCGAAGGGCTCGTTCACCGGGGCGATTGATACCCGCAAGGGATTTTTCGAGGAGGCTGACGGCGGCACGATTTTCCTCGACGAGATTGGCGAACTGCCGATGAACATGCAGGTGAAGCTCCTGCGCGTATTGCAAGAAAAGCATATTACCCGCGTGGGCGATAACCGCGAGATTCCGGTGAACGTGCGCGTGATATCTGCGACGCATGTGGATTTGGAAGAGGCCGTGCGTGAAAAACGTTTCCGCGAGGACTTGTACTTCCGCATCCAGGTGATGCCGCTCCAACTGCCGCCCCTGCGCGAACGTGGCCAGGACGTTATTTTGCTTGCAGAAGAATTTATCAAGCGCTACGGTGCCGAGTACGGCCGTGGCAGGTTCAAGATGAGCCGCAATACCGAAAAGGCGCTGCTCGGTTACCACTGGCCGGGCAACGTGCGCGAACTCGAGAACCGCATCCAGAAGGGCCTGGTGCAGGCGGTTCACGGCGTTATACAGCCCAAGGATATCGGGCTCGACGAGGTGCAGAAGGAGGCGAAGGAAAGCCCCCGCACACTCAAGGAAGCCCGCGAGACCGTGGAACGCGAGGTCATTGGCCGCGCCCTGCAGGATAGCAATGCGAACCTGACTCTTGCCGCGACAATCTTGGGCATCGACCGCAAGGTGCTGCGCGAAATCATGGAACGCCTGGGTATAAAAAAGGAAGATTTCAAGAATTAAGGGTCTGAAAACCAAAAAACGGAACAAAAAGTACTATAGGAGCAAAAAGTCTCGAAATTTTACTTTGGGTGAACGCGAATTTTATGTATATTATTTGCTAGAATGCTCGAAATGAGCAGTAAATAAAGCCCAAAGGAAAACTGGCACGGTTTTTGCTAAGTAATGAGTATGAAACACGCAACTTTCATATCGATTATAGGCCTCGCGGCGACGCTTTCGTTCGCCCAGGGCTTTGCAGCGCCGGAATCCAGTGTTCCGACCCCTGCCGAAAGTGCGGAAATTTCTAATCAGACCCCGGACTTAGGCGCTAAAGAAAGCGCAGAATGGCAAAAAATGCGTGCAGAACGCAAGCAGGCCCGCGAACAGATCCTTTCCAAGCTGAAGGAAAGGTCCAATGTCGAAAAACAGGGCATTCGCCAAGACGTTTCGAAAAAACGGAACGAAAAATCTCGCTTTGAGGGAAAACCGCAAAAGAATGAACCTCGCGAGCGTCAACCGTTTTACGATAGACCCGATTCTCCGAATATGAATCCGATGCGAGGTAACACTCCGCCTGTACTGCCGCCCCCCTGGTGGTGGCAGCCTCAGCCGGTACCACCTCAGCCGTAATGCGGTCCCTGACATTATTCCTCGTGTTGTTAGCGTCTGCGCTTTTTGCGCAGACGCAACAAGACATTTATAGGCAGGCGCTTGAAGCCGAAGAGGCGGGGGACGTTTCCAAGTCTATTGAACTGTTCGAGAAGGCTCGCGATGCGGGTGGCGAGTACACCGAAGAAATCAGCGAAATCCTGGAAGCCTACGAGGAGGCCCTGGGTGGCGATGCGGATACTTCGGAGGTGTCTTTCCGTTTCTTGGGCAACTTGGGCTTTTACGGTCTGCACTATGCCGAATATGGTTCTACAAAAGACGTTTCCGAAAATGGCGGCGACTTGTTCGCCTCGGTAAGCGGGTACTTGGATTTTTCTACGGGCAACTGGATTCATTCCTTTGGCGTTGCGTTTGTTTCGGATTGGTTTGTGACGAACGAAGACATGCCCGTGCTCGATACAAACGACTGGACAATGGCTCCGGGGCTGGAGTATTCGCTTGTCGGGCAGCGCCTGCTCCTGGATATCGGGGTGGATTTCAATATTACGAGCGAAGGGGATTTCAATCCGGCGGGTTACGGCTGGGTGGAATTTGACATCGCGCGATATACGGCTCAGCGTTTTGGGGTGGCGGGATCCATTTACTACAGGAAGGATGGCCCGGCGACTGCGGGCGTGTTCGGTTCCTGGCACCGCTCCGAAACCCAGGGGCTGAACGGCTCTGCCTACCTGGGTGCGAAATACGAGGCCGACTACCTTCTCGACATTCTGGATTATGTCGGTAGTTCGCAAGAGGATTGTGAACGCGATGCTTGGGGCAACTGCATTGACCAGACATTCCCGACAATAAATTTTGAAGAGGTCGTGGCGAAGTGTGTGGCCGAAAACGGGGATTCGCTCTGCTGGGATCCGAACGTGTTCCAGCCGTATATCGATGCCGCGTATGCCGAACTTGACCAGACGGAAGACCTTTCTTTTGACAGGTACTGGAGCCGCTGGATTGGCCCCTCGTTCCAGTTGAGGCTTTCTTACTTGTTCAAGACGAAGATTTCCGTAGAGACGAAGTTTGACTTGTTCTATGCGTTCCTGGTGGATGGCGCCTCCGCGGAATACGAGAAGATGGGTAAGTTCTCGGGGAAGTGGGGGCTCGTGTTCAACTGGAACCCGAACTGGCTCACGCTTTATTTGGGGGCGGAGCAGACGTACTTGCGGTACGTGCTGCCGAATTCGCTCAAGGACTATTTCCCCGAGACATGCCTGCTGACCTCGCTTAAGGCGGGAGTAAAAGTGGAGTTTTAAGAAAATAAAAAAGGCCGGTTTATACCGGCCTCTTTTGCGTGGAGATAGTGGGAGTCGAACCCATGACCTACAGATTGCGAACCTGTCGCTCTACCAACTGAGCTATATCCCCGATTGTGTGCCAAATATATTTTTTATTGACTGTTTCGTCAAGCGAAAACGGGGGTAAACCGCAAATTTTTTGCCCTGGGGGAGGCTCGACCTTGCGTGGAGGTTCAGGCGCTGGCACCTGCGTTACAGAAGGATTATCTCGCGCTCGAGGGTAATCCCGAACTTTTCGCGGACCTTCTGCTGCACGAGTTCTGCAAGTGCGGAAATATCCTTTGCGGTTGCGCCACCGGCGTTCACGATGAAGTTTGCGTGTAGCGTGCTGACTTCGGCGCCGCCGATGCGTGTGCCCTTGAGGCCTGCCGCCTCGATGTAGTAGCCGGGGGCGATTTGCGTAGGCGTGTCTGCGGCGCCTTGTGCGAGCCTCTTGAAGGTGGAACCCGCGTTGGGCATGTTGAGGGGCTGTGTCGCCTTGCGTTTTGCCATGCATTCGGCAAGTTCCGCCTCGAGACGCGCGACGGTTTGCTCCTGCGATTCTCCGGTGGGATTGTTGCCCGCGGTGGCGGGGTCGAACGCGAACGTCGCCGAAAGGATTGTTTCTGCGGAACCATTCCGGGCAAGTTCCTGGAATAAACTGTGCCTGTACCCGAAGGCGCATTCACCTGCGGTACGCACTCGCGTGTTGCCTGCGGTATCGAGGCTTGTGACCTGCGTGCAACAAGTCCCGATTTCTTGCCCGTACGCGCCCGCGTTCATGTAGATGGCGCCCCCGAGGGTCCCGGGGATTCCCGCGAGCTTGTGGATACCGGAAAGCCCCTGCTTGAGAGTCGCGCGGGCGAATTTCCCGAGCGGGCACCCTGCACCGACCCGGTAGGTTCTGCCGTCTGGCGAATCGATGGCCGAAAATTCCCCCGCAAGCGTTATTATAACGCCGGCATATCCCTCATCACTTACGAGGACGTTCGTGCCGTTCCCGAGAATAAAGTGGGGCATGTTGCCCCTGCGGGCAAGCGCGAGCGCCTCTTGCAGGTCGGCTACACATTCCGCTTTCACGTAGTAACGAGCGGGCCCGCCCACGCGGAATGAGGTGTGTTTGCTCATCGGTTCGTTTTCAAGAACGTGCATGCCGTAAATATAGTTACTATTATTCCTGCAAATGACCAGCGAAGAACTGAAACAATTCAAGGCGTCGCTTTCCATTACCTCGGTTGCCGGGGCTCTGGGCATCGATGTCGAGCGGGGCAGGTTCCACTGCTTTTGCCCGCAACGGCATGCGAACGGCGACCGTACGCCTTCGGTCTCGATATCCGAGGACCGCGGGCTGTTCCGTTGCTGGGTGTGCGATGATATCCGTGGCGACGTGTTTGACCTGGTGCAACAGTACAGGGGCTGCTCCTTTATGGAGGCGCTCGACTGGCTCAAGGAAACCTACCCGTTCCTGTTGCCCGGTGGAAAAAGGGCACAGGAAGGTTCCCCGAAAAAACGCACGGTGCAGGCGGTGAATGCGGTAGAGCGCAGTTCCCGCGTTCAGGAATCCCGTGGGCAGGAATCTCGCGAAGAGGACTTGCAGCCGCTTCTGGAAGAAAAACCCAAGGAACTCATTCCCGAGGACGAACGCAAGAAGGTGGTGCTCTCGTTTTTAAAGATGCTTGCGCCGGTGGACGGTACGCCTGCGGCGGCCTACCTCATGAAGCGTCGCATATACAAGCCTGTGTGGGATAGGATGCTCCTCCGGACCATTACCGACTACAATGCGCTGAACCGTCAGCTCAAGGAAACCTACAGTCTGGAAGTGCTCCAGTACGTAGGGCTGTTCAACGAGAAGGGTAACCTGCGCTATTACAAGCACCCGCTGATTTTCCCGTACCTCGATACGCTCCGTAGGGCTTCGCATTTCCAGGCGCGCGCCGTCGATTCGAGCGTCGAGCCCAAGGAACTTCACCTGAAGGGCACGATTCCGTTCCCGTACAACATGTCTGCGCTCGACCAGAAGCGTGGCTGGATTTACCTGTGCGAGGGCGTTATCGACACGCTCACGATGCTGCAGCAGGGTCTGCAGGCGGTAGGCATTCCCGGCGTCCGCAGTTTCAAGGTGCAGTGGCTCCCGCTGTTCAAGGAAAAGAACGTGGTGCTGTGTCTCGATCACGACGAGGCGGGCCGCAAGGGCATGGAATACCTGCAGCAGGTGTTCGGCAATGCGGGTATTCGCACGATTATCCTGGGCGATGGTCTCGAGAACATTCCTGCGAACATGAAAGAAGGCGAAGATGTGAACGAGTGGTTCGGCGGGAAAAAGTAATTTATCTATATTGTAAAGACCATGCTCCAGAAGATTTCGATTGTCGCCCGTATATTTGTTGTTGTATTGTTTATCTATTCGGTATTGTTCTCGATTGTGGGGACGGTATTCGTCATCAAGGCGCATTCCTATATATTCGGGGCGATAGATGAAATCCATGCGATGCGCGAGTCCGAACCGCAGATGAGCAGGTTCATGCTCGACCTTGTGGATTCGAACCCGAAGGTGCAAATCAAGCACAGCTTTGTCCCGCTGGATTCCATCAGCAAAAAGTTGCAGCATGCGGTCATTGCCGTAGAGGACCCGAGTTTCTACTACCATCCGGGAATCGATATCCGGAGCATCGTTACCGCAGTCGACGCGAACGTAACTTCGGGCAAGTTGCGCTACGGGGGCTCGACCATCACGCAGCAGCTCGCGAAGAACCTCTTCCTTACGGGCGAACGCACGTGGGAACGCAAGGTGCGCGAACTGGGGTACGCATTCCTGATGGAATACGACCTCGGGAAAAAGCGCATTCTGGAACTGTACCTGAATTACGCCCAGTGGGGCAAGGACATTTTCGGGTGCGAGGCGGCGAGCGAGGCGTATTACGGCGTGCACTGCTCGCAACTCGATAGCACGCAGGCGCTGAACCTTGCGGCAATGCTTGTCGCGCCCTGCAAGTACAAGCCCGAATCGGAAGATTCCACGATGGTCCGCAGGCGTAGCGTCATCCACCAGAATATCCGCTACGTGAAGGAACCCGAAACCGAAAAGCGGTAACGGTTGCTTAACCGAGTACCCGCCGGATTTCAGCCTCGTCGGTAATTCCCCTTTCTGCTAGTTTGTCTGCATATTCGTGCAATGAACCCTGCACGAACGTTCCGTCGGGCCGGAGCAATTCGACTGCGGCGATTCGCCCTTTGTATCCGCCGGGCGACTTCTTGCGCAACAGCCTCTGGGCGGCAATCCCGAGGACGGATTCCCGGATGGCTTCGGGCAATACGCCCAAATCGCGTAGCCTGTCGATTGCCGCCTTCGCGCTATTCGTATGGAGCGTAGAAAGCACGAGGTGGCCCGTCTCCGCCGCCTGTATGGCGATTTGCGCGGTTTCCTCGTCACGGATTTCCCCGATGAGGATAACGTCCGGGTCCTGGCGCAGTATCGACCGCATGGCGGTAGCAAACGTGAATCCGCACTTCGCGTTCACCTGCACCTGGTTCGCCCCCTTCAGCGGGTATTCTACCGGGTCCTCGATGGTCGTCACGTTCACCTGCCGGTGCAGTATCTCGCGGAGCCCTGCGTAGAGCGTGGTGGTTTTCCCGCTCCCTGTGGGCCCGGTAATCAGGAACAGTCCCTGCGGCTTGTTGAATATCTCGCGGAAGGCGTGCAGGATTTCGCCCGTAAACTCGAGACTGTCGAGCGTCTGCCCGCTATCCTGTGATTGCAGCAGGCGGAGTACGCACTTTTCGCCCGCCTGTATGGGGAGCGTGCTCAGTCGGATATTCACGTTCTGGTAGATTCCCTGGAACGTGAAACTCCCGTCGTGGGGGAGGCGCCTTTCGGTAATGTCTACGTTTGCGAGTAGCTTGAGCCGGATAAGCACGGGTTCGGCGAGCCATCCCGGCAGTTCGCGGTAGTCCTCGAGCATTCCGTCGATGCGGAACCGCACGCGGAACGTATTTTCACCGGGTTCCAGGTGGATGTCCGACGCCTTCAGTTCCTGCGCCTTCTCGATAAGCGAATCCACCAGGTTGATGATGGGCTCCGATTCCCAACTATTGCTCTTGATGCCCCCGGGTTTTGGCGCCTCGGGAATGCTTATGCAGTCCGCGCCCCCGCATGCCGCCTGCTTTATCATCTGGCGGATTTCCTTTTCGCTGTGCTGCTCGGGTATAACCCGGCACCCCGATTCTATGCGAATGCGCTCGAGCGCAAGTTCATCGTATATGTCTGGAACCGCCACGCGATATATGCCTGCCTCGCGTGACACTCCCCAATAAATAAGTGGTGTCATGGGGGAGAATGTACAAAATGCGCACCGGGAAAACCAGTGTCGCAGTTATTCATCAGTTGGAAAGAAATATAAAAGCCCCGATATAGTTCAAATAAAGAAATTATTTAGCAGAAAAATAATTTTTCTACTAAATAATTTTCAAAAAGGCGTAAAAAAGCCCCGATAACTAGTGTTACGGGGCAATGGGGCTTACTTGAGCGTCACGCTACGGCTTATTCCGTTCACTCGGACGATGTAGTTGCCCGGAGTTTGCAGGGTGATACTCATCGTTGCACTGGCAATTGGCTTGGCAGCAACCATGTGACCAAGCGCATCAAAGATGCGGACAACGCCACCCTGCGTGTTAGAAAGCGTGAGCGTCATGCCGTTTACTGAGAGGTTGAACATAGGCTGAACAGTATTCCAAACAATATCCGTCCCCTTCGAGGAACTGCTCTTCGCTTTTGAGGAACTGCTATTTGCCTTCGACGAAGATGACGATTTCGCAGAGGAAGAAGACTTCGCGGAAGAACTGCTTTCCGCCCCCGATGACGAAGACGCGATCATGCTTGAAGAACTTACCTCGTCACCCAGAGAACTCGAAGAGTTCGAAGCAATCTCGGAACTGCTACTGGATTCAATTTCCGACGAACTGGATTCGACATAGGAACTACTAGATTCAACAGTAGCTGAACTAGAAGATTCAGCACTAGAACTACTTGACAATCCATATTTTGAGTAGAATTCTTCGCAGGTTCCCTCGCTCACGAGAATCGGATAATTGCCCTCGCAGTATTGCCAGATTCCGCTATCGTCATCAAGACCAGCATTTGTATTCAACGTTTCTACAAATGCAGGCGATTGCATGACCGCGGTGGTTTTGCCAAGAATATTCGTTTGTGTTGAATTTCCATCAAGTTTTCCAACAGCATGCATCGTATCAGGAGTTGAAACGGTAATATCATAATAAACATTGTTTAAACGGCTATACGACGCTTCACAAGTAACACCACTATACATATGATTTTTAGCATTTTTTACAGTTTTCAGGATTCCATAAGATGAGTTTATTCGGGAATTACCATAAGACTCACCCTGTATACTGGCTACAAGAGGTGACACATATAGAAAATTTTTACTTCCAATATTTACGCCCTTTCCTATTGTTAGATTTGACCTTGAATTATTCAAATCACACAAATATGCAGAACCCACAATTCCACCAACATAAATACTATAATAGGTTTCACTATTATTGGGAAAAACGAGTGAATCTATTCGCATGTTTGCGTATGAGCCTGAAATGATTCCTCCTTCCGTTGAACCAGACGTATATCCGTTCATATGTCCGACAATTCCACCAACATATCCATAACTAGTTCCCTTTACCACAAGAGTATCTATAATGGCAATATTATTGATAATTTTCGCATTCTCGCTTGCCCTAGCAGTAATTCCGCCCACACTCACTTGAAAACTATTTGAACTAGTATTTTTTATTTCAACCGCCCCACGGAACAAACAATTTTCTATGGTGCTATTTTTTCCTGTATATAGAGCAATTCCGCCAAAATAACCTTTGTCCACAATTACTATATCAGCAGGTTTAAAAGAACTATTTTTTATGGTTCCATAATTATCAGAAACAATGCCAGCTCTGTTTGATCCCTTTTTTATTTCATTAAACCCAATATTTGTGTAATCACTGGAATAATACGCCCCCAACAATCCACTACTATTACATTTTTCAATAAGTCCTCTATTTGTATATGCTATGCCAAAATTCTTCGCGAAACTGTTTTTGATTATCCCATAATTCAAATACGCAAATCCTGCAATTTGTTTTGCACCATCATTATTTTCATTACATTTTTCTATTGTGCCGTAGTTTCGTGCCACCCATGTAACGATATCACTTTTCTTTACAGAAAAATTCTTGAGAACAAAATTTTCTCCAGTATAACCAAATATTGCACCTTTGGAATACAAACCATAGATTGTATAGCCAGCCCCATCAAAAATACCATCATAAACATTTGTATTTGAAATACCAATAGTAGATAATGAAATCTTACTAGTCAAAGAATCATCATCCATAAAATGGATATCATTTCCAAGTATCGCATTTATCTTATTTTCCCCTTTTTCATTCACCTGATACGCAAACCAAGCCAGTTCACTCGGGCTTGTGATAACATAATACTCAACGCCGTCAACTGTTTTCGAAGAAGGCTTTGAAGTAGAGCCGTCCCAGTCTTCGGCAAAAGCCGTGCTGAATAGCCCTGCCAGCAGGCAGAGGATGATTGCCTTGAAAGCCGAGAAGCGGCGGAAACAGGAGGGGCGGGTCTGGGTGGTCATAGGCGGCTCCTTGAGCAGGTTACTCCTAAATATATATTATCATTGGCATTTTGTAAAGAAAAAATATACATATTGCACCTTTTAGTCCTTTTTGCGCACGAAAAATCCCGCCGGTTAGGGCGGGATTTCTGAAACATTGCTTGTGCGGGCTTATGCCGTCGCGTGCTTGTTCATTTTTTTCTTGATCTTGCTCGCGCCTTTCTTCGCTTTGTGGAAGATGGCGTTCGGGAGCCAGAAGAACGTGGGCACGAGGTACATCGTGAGTATGGCGGACACGAGGAGGCCACCCACGGATGCGATACCCATCGGCTGCGTCATGGCGGCCACGTTACCACCGAGCGCGAATGCGAGCGGGAGCTGTGCCACGATGGACGCAAACGTTGCAAGCACAATCGGCTGGAACTTGTTCTTTGCAGCAGTCATCATTGCCGAACGCCTTCCCATGGCACCGCTTCGCAGCAGCCTGTTCGATTCGTCAAGCAATAGAATAGCGTTGTTCACCACCACACCGATAAGCATCACTATGGCCATGAGGGCAATCATCGAGAGCGCCTTGCCGGTAAAGACGAGGGCGAGTAACACGCCGATAGCACCCATCGGGATGGTCATCATGATAATGAACGGCTGTGCGAAACTTTCGAGGAGCGCGATAAGCAGGATGTAGGTGAGGAGGATTGCCATGACGATGGCCACCTTGAATTCCGCCACCATGTCGTTCTGCATGTCGGCCTGTGCACCGAAACTGAAGGTAATGCCTTCGGGAAGTTCGCTCTTCATGCTTTCGGCGAGTGCGCCCACCTTGCCCATAATTTCACCGGTAGTGTGGCCGGGCAAGAGGTTCATGGAAACGTCGACACGGGTACGCTTGCGCTTGCGGTCGATTCGGGTCGGGCCCGCACCGTCTTCGATATAGAAGAGTTCGCTTGCGTTCAGGTAACCCTTCGGGGTCATAATCGGCAGGTTCTCGATGTCGGTATGGCTCTGGCGGTCCTTTTCCATCATGCGCACGTACACATCGTATTCTTCACCGTCTTCGGTATATTGTCCCGCTTCGTAGCCGCTCACCGCGATGTAGTTGTAGGTGGCGACGGTCTGGAGCGTAACGCCGTAGTCGGCGAGTGCCTGGCGGTTCGGAATGAGGCGAATTTCGGGCTTACCCGCTTCGTAACTCGTCTTGAGGTCAACAATGCCGCTGATGGAATCCTTGATGCGGTCCATAATCAGGTTGGACGCCTTCACGACGGAATCCGCATGCAGGCCGTTCACTTCGAGCACCACGTCGCCCGCGGAGTTGTTGTTCATTTCGGAAGCGGATGCGGACTTGATGGAAATGTAGGCGTCGGGGATGTCGGCGAGGTAGGGGCGCAGGGAATCGACAATCTGGTCGGTGCTGCGGGTACGGCCTTCCCAGTCCTTCAAGAGCTTCACGCGCATCGTTGCCTGGTTGACCGTCGTCATGCCGTTGGAACCACCGACGTTCATGCTGTAGTGCACAATTTCGGGGACACCCTTGATGCGGCTTTCGATGATTTGAGCAATGCTGTCGGTCGTCTCGATGTTGGTGCCCACGGGCATTTCGAGCTTGACGCTAATCATGCCCTGGTCCTGCTTCGGCATAATTTCGACCGTGAGGGCGTTCTTGGCAAGGAAGCCGACGACAGCGATTGTGCCCACGAGAGCGAGGACCTGGAAAATCACGCCCGGAATGGAGAGGCAGAACGAAAGCGTCTTGAGGTAGATGAAGCGGACGCCGTTCAGGGCCTTCGGGAAGATGCCCAGCGCGCTTGCGATAATGCCGGGCTTTTCTTCGATGATGTTCCCGAATTCATCCTTCTTCTTGCCCTTGAACAGGTAGGCGGCCATGAGCGGTGTCAGCGTGAAGGTCACGAGGAGCGACACGAACGTGGCGAACACCATGGTAAGGCCGAAGGTGCGGAAGAAGATACCGGCGATGGACTTCATGAATGCGATAGGCACGAACACGCAAACGTTGGTGAGCGTGGATGCCATAATGGCGACCAAGATTTCGGAGGTTCCCTTGTAGGCGGCTTCCTTGGGTTCAAGCCCGAGTTTCAGCTTTTCGTTGATGTTCTCGAGCACCACGATGGAGTTTGTGACGAGCAAGCCCACCGATGAAGAAAGTGCCATCAAGGACATCATGTTGATGCCGAAGCCTGCGAAGTACATGAGGGTAAAAGCACCGATCACGGAGATAGGCATCGTGAGGGCAGCGATAATCATCGTCGAGAACTTGCCGAGGAACAGAAGCAGGAGGCCTGCGGTAAGCGCGATGGCGATGATGATGTTCTGGATAACGTTGTCGATAGATTCGCTCACGGCTTCGGACTTGTCGTACACCAGGTGCAGTTCGAATCCTTCGGGGAGGGTCTTCTGGATTTCGTTCATGCGCTTGATGACGCCTTCGGAAACCTTCACCACGTTTGCGTCGGAACGTTTCTTGATATCGAGCGATACGGAGTTTTGCCCGTTGAAGCGCGATGCGGAAGTGATGGTCTCGATGGTATCTTTGACAACTGCGATTTCGGAGAGCTTGATAACGCCCTTCGCCGTCGGGATATCCATGTTGCGGATTTCGTCGAGGGTCTGGAACTTGCCCGAGGTACGCACGCTCGTGTTCTTGTGCTTGCCGATAACTTCACCGATAGGGAAATTGACGTTCGACTGCCCGAAGAGCCCCATGATGGTCGCAATATCGACATTGCGGTCGAGCATCTTGTCCTTGTCAATCTCGATGGAAATCTGGCGAGTGGTACCACCGAACACATCGACGCTAGCCACGCCGGAAACTGCGGTAAAGAGCGGTTCGATATCGTCTTCCACCTTCTGGCGGAGTTCCGTGGAGTTGAGCGGTCCGGTAAACGAGATGGACATGATAGCGGCGCCGTTGATATCGACTTTCGCGATAATCGGGGCCTGCACGGCATCGGGGAAGTTTACCGATGCAAGGTCAATCTTGGAACGCACGTCGTTTGCGGCCACGTCCACGTTGACGCCCATGTTGAACATGGCGACGAGAATGCCGTAGTTCTCAAGGCATATGGACTGCACGTAGTCGATACCGTCAACAAGTTCCACCTGGTCTTCGATGGGCTTGATGATGGTGGATTCGATTTCTTCGGGGCTTGCGCCCTGGTAGATGATGGTTGCGGTGACCACGGGGACGTCGAATTTCGGCATCAGGTCGACCACCATCATGCTGTAGGTGTAGAGACCGAAAACCACCACGGTCAAGATGACCATGAGCATGGTAATCGGTTTGTAGATACTGGCCTTAATCATTCAGCAAAACTCCCTTATTCGACAATCAGGACCTTGTCGCCGTCGCTCATGCGGTTCTGGCCTTCCACCATGACGGTCTCGTTGTCTTCCAGGCCTTCGGTAATCTGGATGTCGTCCTTGGTCTGCACGCCGAGCTTCACGATCTTGCGGCGGGCCTTGCCTTCGTTGTCGACAGTCCATACGGCGTTCACGCCATTGCGGTAGACAATCGCCTCGTTCGGGATAACGATGCCGCTCACTTCGCGTGCGTCGAGTTCCGCGGTCACGTACATGCCGGGGAGGAGCTTCTTGTGCTTGTTGTCGAAGGTGACTTCCACCGGGAAGAATCGGGTCTGCGGGTTGGCGGCGAGCGGGATAAGCGTCACCTTGCCCTTGATCTTTTCGCCGGCGACGGTGACCGTTGCGGTAGCGCCCTTCTTGAAGTAACCGATGTCGTTACTCGTGACGTTCAGCTTGAGGATAACCTGGTTGAGCTTCGCGATGGTGCAGAACACGCCGCCAAGTCCCGGAGTCTGGCCCACCTTGTAGTTGAGCTCGGTCACCACGCCTGCAGCCGGTGCGAGAATCTTTGTGGCGCGGCGGGCGGTCTCGAGGTTCATCTTGGCAATCTTCAACTGCATTTCCTGCGTGTCCATGTCCTGCTGGCTGATGCCGCCCTTGGCATGGAGTTCACGCATGCGCTCGGTCGCCTTCTCGAGGAGGGCCACCTGTTCTTGTGCCTGCTGGTACTGCGTGTTGTCGCCGGTAAAGATGTATTCGGCGAGCACCTGGTCTTTTTGCACGGAGGAACCCACCTGCACGTTAATCTTTGCGAGCGGGTCGCCCATCTTGGAGATGGCGTAGGACTGCTGCATGCCTTCGATAGAACCGCTGAACTTGCGGACATCGCTGAGTTTTGCCGCGGTTGCCTTCACGACGCGTGCGGGCTTGCCCTTTTCCTTCTGGATTTCCTCGATGGTAGTGGGCTTTGCTTCGGCTTTTTCGTCTTTCTTGAGATCGCAGCCGACAAGAAGAAGCGAAATGGCTGAAAGGGTGATGACTGTTTTCGTGATCTTGTTCATATTCTGCTTCCTATTAATATTCTCCGGTGGCCTGCAGGAGGGCGTTGTATGCCTTGTTCCATTCGACGATGGAATTCATGTAGTCGAGCTTTGCGGTGCGCAGGCTGTTTTCTGCCGTCAGGAGGTTCAGCTGCGTTTCGCGCCCGAGCTTGTAGGCGTCGTTCGTGAGGTCATAGTTCTTCTGCGCCAAGTCAACCTGGCGCTTTGCAATTTCAATCTGGCTGTTCGCGTCCTCGAGCGTGTTCGCGCAGGATTCAATCTGCATGCGGAACCCGCGCTCGGCGGTTTCCTTCTGGATTTGCGTGCTGCGGAGGCTCGATTTGGCCTGCGTGACGCTCTCGCGGGTCTTCATGCCGTTGAAGAGGTTCATTGTGACGTTCAGTGCCACGTACTTGCTGAGCTTATCCCACTTGGGTGCATCCCAGTCGAAGAAGTCGTTCTTGTTGTTTGCGTACTTGATGCCGCCAAGGAGCACGACTGTCGGCTTGTAGCCGCCTTCCTCGATTTCGATGTTCAGGTTCTTCATGTTCTCGGTTTCTTCGAGCATCACGAGTTCCCTGCGGCGCTTCTTCACGTTCGCCATGCTGGTGTCGGGGTAGGTGTAGCCTGCCGCGGGGTCGCGCAGGTCGCCCTGGAACTGCACGTCGCTTTCCCATTCGAGGCCCATGGTGTTCAGGAGGGCGTTACGGGCGAGGATGCGCTTCTTTTCGGTGCTTGCAATCTTGGAGTTCAGCTGGTCCATCGAGAGCTGCACGCGGATGAGGTCAAGTTCCGTGGCGAGCCCGCTCTTGAGGGACTGTTCCACGAAGTTCAGGTTTTCCTGGAGCATGTCCTTGGAGGCGTACATGATGCTGATTGCGGAATCGAGATAGATGAGCTGGTCAAATGCGTTCGCGACATCGTAGCGGACCTGGGCCTTCTTGTTTTCGAGATTCACTTCGCTTACGCGCTTGTATGCCTTTGCAATCTCGATGCCGGTACCCACCTTGCCCTGGGCGTAGAGAATCTGCGTGGCCGTGATGCCTACGCTGGATTGCCAGCGGTAGCCCTGCGACTTCATACCGTAAATGAGCCCGTCCACGGCGGGGCCGATAACCTGCTGGTCGTAGGCGTTTGCCATGGGGTTGCCGTTCTCGTCGGTACCTGCTGCCATCTGGGCGGCGGCATCGGTAAGGTCGGTGCTTTTTTCGACATCGTCCAGGCCGAAAATACGGGTAACAGTTGCACTCAGGTCGATTGTGGGGTAGGCGTTGCCGTAGCCGGCGGTTACCTGGGAGCTGGCGCTTTTCAGGTCTTCTTCGGCAGACTTGACGTCCGAAGATTTTTCAAGAGCAATATTGATCGCTTCTTCGCGGGTGTACGTCTTGCCCGCCCACGATGGTATCGCGAGGCTCAGGGCAAGTGCCGATAAAAGGGCGAAATTCCTTGACATCTAGTACTCCTATACTACAAGGTTGCGCCAAATTTAGCAAAAACCGCACTATATAATAAGGGAGAGGGGTTGTATTTCTAGATGAAACGACCATTTTAGGCGATAAAAGGAACGGCCCTAAAAAACAAAACACGTGCTTATCTGTGCACGTGTTTTGCAAAAAAATATGGATGTGTCCGGATTACATCAGGCCGGGGATTTTCATGCCGCCGGTGATGTCGTTGAGGCTCGACTGGGCCGCTTCGTCCTTCTTCTTGATTGCTGCGTTGATGGCAGCCATGACGAGGTCTTCGAGAGCTTCCACGTCGTCCTTGTCGACGGCGTCGGGGTTGATCTTTATCATGGTGAGGATTCCCTGGCCGTTGATGGCCACCTTCACCATGCCGCCGCCCGCCTCGGCATCAAAACTCTGCGTCTTAAGGTCGTTCTGGGCCCTGAGCATCTTGCTCTGCATTTTCTGGAGGTCCCGGAGCATCTTGTTCATGTCCATAGTGCGTTTCCTTCTAGTTGTCGGTGACCTCTTCACACGACTCGCTTGTCGGGAGGTCAACCTGCTTGTTTAACTGTTTAGAATTTAAATATTGTCCGCCGAAGATTTCGACCATCTTCCTGAGAAGTTCGTCCTTATCCATGTCTCGCTCAAAGGGGTTTTTCTGCGCGTTTGCACGGGCGATGAGTTCTTCGTTGGTAAAAGTCCTGAGCCGAAGCCTAAGATCGACCTGGGTCTGGAGTTTGTCCTGGAGGATAGTCTTTAGGCGCGCGAGGTATTCCGGCTGTTCCTGTATTTGCTGGTAGCCCCAGGGAACGCTCTGCTCGTTTTCGCATACGTAGGTAAGGAACAGCGGGAACGGGGTCAGCTTCTGGTCGCCCGATTCAAGAACGGAACCGTTTACGGCGGCAGAGAACTGCAGGTCGCCGCAGTTCGCGAGCGATGCCGATATGGAGGGCCATGCGCTGGTAATCTCGAACCGCGTGTACGGTGCGGGCGATTCGGGGAACGTCTCGTATGAAGCGGTTTCCTCCGCTTGGGGAAGAACCTCGAGAATTTTACCTACTTTTTTTTTTGTCGCCTCGTCGGCGGCGGATTTGGGGTCGTTTATGGCGGCTAGTGCGCGTCGTAGATCGGTCAGCCGGTCTAGCCATGCCATGCGCGCGAAAGTCGTTTCTACCAGGAGGCGCGGGTTCGTGCTGTAGCGGATTTGCGCCTGCAGGTCGATAAGCATCTTGGAAATGCGCAGCAGGTCGCCGTTCGAGAGGCCCTTTGCGGTTTCCTTGAATTTCTCGTAGAGTTCCGCCGAAATGTTCAGTTCGTCGGGCGTGAAGGCGTCGAGCCTGCTGTAGATGAGGTTGCGCAGGAACTTGCCGAACCCGTCGAGGAGGGGGGCAAACTCAATACCGCGGTTGACGGCCTTGTCGACCATCTGGAAGCAACCCTTGAGGTCGTGGTTCTCGATGGCCAGGATGAGCTCGAAGAACAGTTCCGTAGGCGGAATGCCGAGCACGGAGCGCACGGAATCGGCGTCCATCTCGCTGCCGGTAAACGCGTATGCCTGGTCAAAGAAGGTAAGGCCGTCGCGCATGGAGCCATCCGCCTTCTCGGCGAAAATATTGAGGGTTTCGTCGGAGGCGTTGATGTGTTCCTGCTCGCAAATGTAGCGCAGGCGCGAGGCAATCTGGTTGATGGTCAGGCGCTTGAAGTCGAAGCGTTGCACGCGCGAAAGGATGGTCGGCAGCAGCTTGTTCACTTCGGTGGTCGCGAAGATGAAAATCACGTGCGGAGGGGGTTCCTCGAGGGTCTTCAGGAGCGCGTTGAACGCACCCGGAGAGAGCATGTGGACTTCGTCGATGATGAAAATCTTGTACTTGCCTATAACGGGCGGGTACTGCACGCGGTCAATCACGTCGCGGATGTTGTCGACGCCGGTGTTGGAGGCCGCGTCTATTTCGTAGATATCCATCGGGTTGCCGCCCGCGATATCCTTGCAACTTTCGCACTTTCCGCAGGGGTGCAGCGGGTCGCCGCCGGTGCAGTTGAGCGTGCGGGCGAGGATTCTGGCACTGGTGGTCTTGCCTACGCCACGGGTCCCGGTAAAAAGGAATGCGTGGTGGAGACGGCCCCCTTCGATTGCGTTCTTGAGGGTCTGTGCGATATGTTCCTGCCCGACCATGTCGTCAAAGGACTGCGGGCGCCACTTGCGGGCCATTGCTACGTATGCCATGCGCTTGAATATAGAAAAAATAATTAAAGGGGTTATTAGTCAATAGTCGTTAGTCATTGGCTAAATAAAGCCACCTATTTTTAAAACTATTGACTATTGACCAAGGACTAATGACCTATTTTTAAATTAGTATCTTTTCAAATAAAACCACGAGGTACACGATGAATCCGAATTTGGCGTTATTGATTCTTTCTTGGCAGGTGGCATGCCTGTACCATGAATCCGAGACAGAGAAATTGCTGCCCGGTTCTACCTCCGCGACCGAGGCGGAAAGCGATGCGCTCGATGCCATTCACGACGAGGTGACCCCGGATGTCTCGTGGGACGATTTCAACAATACGTATGCAAGTTTCAAGACGGCGAAGGAGCGCGCGGCGGCTTGCGTCGAGGTCCTCAAGGGGCAGTCCGGCGAGTTCCGTAGCCTTGTTCTGGAATCGATGCTCCGTGTAGCGAACGCTTCGCGCGAAAACGACAACGAGACCAACGTTTCGCCCGAGGAAATGGACTTTATCCAGCAGATTAGGGAAGCGCTGGAATAAAAACCGGTTTGCTAGCGGCGTAAAAACGCTGTAAATTCTGAAAAAAGAAACCGCCGAGGATGCCTCAGCGGTTTTAATCTTTATATAGGCGCAGTTTAGCGGAGTGCGATGTCGCCGTTCGCGACGAGCTTGTCACGCAGCTTGTTGTGCGCCTTGTTGACTTCGTCGTCGGTGAGCGTGCGGTCCATGGCCTGGTAGGTGAGGCTGTAGACCATGTTCTTCTTGCCGGCTTCGATCTTGTCGCCTTCGTAGATGCTCTTGAGGGTAATCTTCGCGAGGTTCTTGGGGTTCAAACCCTTGATGCGGGCGACGATGTCCTCGTGGGTCATGGACTTCGCCACTTCGAGCGAGATGTCGCGGCTAGACGGCACCTGGCGGCTGAAGGCTTCGAACACGATCTTCTTGTGGGTGGCGTGTTCCATCTTGTCCATGTCGAGTTCCATCACGTAGGTGGTGTAGCTGATGTCGTTCGCGGCCATCACGGAGGGGTGGAGTTCGCCCATGGTGCCGAGCACCACGCCGTCGGCGAGGATTTCGGTCTGCTTGCCCGGGTGCAGGAAGATTTCAGGCTTGGCGGGCACGCGGAATTCCACCACGAGACCCACGCGCTTGAGGAAGCTCTGCACGAATCCCTTGAACGCGGCAAAGTCAATCTGGGCGGGCTTGTCGTTGAGCGGGTTCACGTCGAAGTTGCCTGCAATCGTGAGGGCGACGAGGTTCGATTCGTCGAAGCCCGGGTCGCGGACGTCCTTGCGGTCGCGCTTGAACTGGCCCTTGGCCACTTCGAACAGGCGCACGGAACCGGGGCGATTCTTCTCGTTTTCGGCAACGCTCTTGAGGAGGTTGGGGAGGAGGCTCGTGGGAACGGCGCCGAGTTCTTCGGAGAGTGGGTTCAGGAGCAGTGCGGGCTTGCTGCGGCGGTCGTCGCTTTCGGGGCCGAAGAGGGCCTCGGTGCGGGCCTTGCTCGTGAAGCGCAGGCTCAGGCATTCGTGCAGGCCCATTGCGGAGAGCGTCTTGCGAATCTTGCGGTTCAGAACTTCAATCGGCGGAAGCTCGTTCGGCTGCATTTTGAAGGAGGGCAGCGTGTACGGGATGTTGTCGAACCCGACGAGGCGGGCGACTTCTTCGATGAGGTCCACTTCGCGTTCGAGGTCGGGGCGGAAGCTCGGAATCTTGAACGTGATGGAATCTGCCGTCTTGGAAACGACTTCGAGGGCGATGCCTGTGAGGAACTTTTCCACCTGGGCCATTTCAAGCTTCATGCCGATAACGCGTTCAGCCTGCGCGATGCGGAGCGTTACCACGTTGCATTCCTTCTTGTGGTCGTCGCCGGTGTATTCGACAGTGCCCTTGAGAATACGGCCGCCGGCCACTTCCTGGATGAGTGCGCAGGCGTACTTGCTGTATTCGTCCTGGGTCGCGAAGTCGATTTCGCGTTCAAAGCGGTAGCTCGAGTCCGTGGAAATGCAGAGGCGTTTCGCCTGCTTGCGGACGACCGTCGGGTTGAACCAGGCGCTCTCGAGGAACACGTTCTTGGTGGCATCGACGATTTCGGATTCGACGCCGCCCATCACGCCGGCAACGCAGGCCGGACGGTCGCCGTCGCAAATCACGAGGTCGTTTTCAACGAGTTCATGGGCGGTGTGGTCAATCGTTTCAATCTTTTCGCCCTTCACGGCGCGGCGCACCTTGATCTTGTTGCCGTGCAGTTGGTCCATGTCGAAGCTGTGGAGCGGCTGGCCCACGTCCATCAAAATGAAGTTCGTGATGTCGACGACGTTGTTGATGCTGTTCATGCCCACGGCGTGCAAAAGCTTCGCAAGCCAAGCCGGGGACTTTTCGACCTTCACGTCCTTGATGACGCGGCCCACGTAGCGGGAGCAGCCGCAGCCGGGGACCACTTCGAGGCTGATGGCGGAACTTGCCGGTTCGGCGTCCTCGTTCAAGGTGTAGGCGAGCGGCTTGAGCGGGCGGTTGAACTTCGCGGCCAGTTCGCGGGCCACACCGCGGTGGCTCAAAGCGTCCGGGCGGTTCGGGGTCACGTTCAGTTCATAGCACACGTCGTAGAGGCCGAGGCTCACGAACGGGGTGCCAGCCGGGATGCTGTCATCCAGGACCATGATGCCCGCGTGGTCGTCGCTGAGGCCGATTTCGTCTTCGGCGCAAATCATGCCGAAACTTTCCACGCCGCGGATCTTGGACTTCTTCATCTTGAGCGTGCCGCCATCGGGGAGCGGGAGTTCCGCGCCAATCGGGGCGAGAACCACGGTCTGGCCTGCGGCTACGTTCGGGGCGCCGCACACGACCTGGAGCGTTTCCTTGCCGTCGTTCACGGTGGTGATGTGCAGGTGGTCGCTGTCCGGGTGGGCTTCGCAGGTGAGGACCTTTGCCACCACGAGCTTCTCGTAGACCTTGCCCGGTTCTTCCATGCCTTCGACTTCGAGGCCAATAGAGGTGAGCGCCTTTGCAACTTCTTCCGCAGATTCCGGAAGATCAACGTGACGTCTGAGCCAATTCAAAGAAACTTTCATTTTTTCCTCTTTGGCACGAGGACTGCAACAACGCGTCAATCCATACGGATAAACGTGGCAACGTCGCAAAATCCGTGCCCGCTTAAATTTTCGTCGGGAAATTTAGCAAAAAATGAGTTTTATGACATTGCGGGGCATGAATTTTCTAAATTATAGCGCGATGAAATTTGTGAAGTGCTTATTGTTTGCATTGAGCCTGTGTTCGCTTGTTGCCTTGACGGGTTGTGACCTGCCGTTCAAGTTGCCGTTCGACTTGCCCTTTGGCAAGGAAGACCCGGTCGTTGTTTCCGTGGGCAAGGTGAACCTGACGCAGTCCAAACTCTTGAGCATGGTCCCGAACTGGAACTCGCTGGATGATCGCGCACGGCTCGCCTTCCTCGAACACTGGATAGACGAGGAGGTTGCCTACCAGGAGGCCATGGATGCCGGGATTATGTCGGATTCCGTGCTTTCGGGCCAAATCGAGAGTACCGTGCGCAAACTGGTGGTGGATTACTACCTGCAGACGTTTGCCGATACCATGCTGATAGGCGATGCCGAGAAACTGAGCTACTATCAGGAACACCGCGAAAACTACCTGCGTGGCAAGACCTCCATCTCGGGTGCGATTCTCTACTTTAAGACGTGGGCGAATGCCGATGCGTACTACAAGGAAATGAAGTCGCGGGCCCTGAACGTGGTACCTGCGGAAAACCCGCTGATAAGCGAAATCGTGAAGTTCGATACCGTGACAGCCTCGCCGGATACGTGCATGATCAAGGAAATCGAGACGTTCCCGATAGGCAAACTCTCGGTAATGCGCTACTGTGGTGGCGCCCTGAAGATGGCGATAGTTACGGAAAGGCTCGATTCTGCGGAGGTGAGGCCCTACAAGGACGTTGCCGAGGATGTTTCGAACATGGTTTGGCTCGAACACCGCAATACGGTCATGGAGCGCCTGAAGAAAGAATGGAAAATGAAACGGCCGATTTTCTCGAAATCTACCGTGTTCTCTGAAAAGGAAAGCGAATGAAGAAGTTTTATCTAGTTGTTGTCGCCCTTGCGGGGCTTGTCGCTTCGGCTTTTTCTGCCCCGGTCCTCATGGAAGGGATTGCGGCGATTGTCGACGGGAAGCCGATTATGCGCTCGGAGTTCTTGAACAACCTGTACCATTTCCAGGAAACGCCCGAAGGCGCTGCGATGACCGAGGAACAGCAGAAGCAGTATGTGCTCGACAAGCTGATTGAAGAAAAGGTTTTGCTGAGCCGCATTGACCGCGATTCCATCGTGGTGAGCGATGCGGAAATCGACCAGCGCGTGACGGCGCACCTGAGCCAGCTTGCGGCAAGCCAGAACGTGAATATGGCGACGCTCGAGAAGGCCATCCGTTCCCAGCTTGGGGTGAGCATGGCGCAGTACCGCGAACAGCTTGCGAAGCAAATCAGGAGCCATGTGGAAACGCAGCGCGTGCGCCAGCGCCATGTGGGTGCGGTAAGCCCGACCAAGAAGGAAGTGGACTTTTTCTACCAGACGTACAAGGATTCGCTCCCGAGGCAGTACAACTGCGTGCAGCTGAGCCATATCCAGCTGAAGATTGAACCGGATTCCGCCATCGTGGATTCCGTGAAGCGCCTGGCGGAGAATCTCGTGGATAGCCTGAACCTGGGTATCAAATTCGAACTGCTTGCGAAGAACCATTCGCAGGATTCCTCTGCCGAAAAGGGAGGTGACCTCGGTTACTACAGGCGTGGACTTTTGGACCCGGCTTTTGAGCGCACGCTCGACCTGCTGAAGAATGGGCAGTATTCCTCCACTCCGGTCAAGACGGACCGCGGCTGGCACATTGTCCGTGTGATTGGCCGTAAGGAAGACGGCGTGCGTTCTGCACACATTCTGCTCCGCACGATTCCGACGGCAGCGGATTCTGCACGCGTGCTGCAACTGGCGGATTCTCTCCGTGCCTCCATCAAGACGAAGGACGATTTCTCTGCGGCTGCGAAGAAGTTCAGTACCGACAAGTCGAGCAACTTTGCGGGCGGCCTGCTGGGCTGGTACCAGAAGAACGAGATGGAACCCGCGTACGTTGACCCCGTTTCTAACCTGAACGTGGGCGAAGTCTCGGAGCCTGTGGAAATTGACGGCTCGTACCACCTGTTCCGCCTGGATGATTCTCGCCAGATTCGCGAACTTACGCTCGAGGAAGACTACGGCAAGATTGAGGCTATGGCGGCAAACCACCTGGAAAACGAGAAACTGAACGCCCTCCTCAAGAAGTGGCGCGAGGAAGTCCACATCGAAATCCGCATGACGGAATAGTTCTCCGGTTTTGGCGAGGAGCTCGGACCATCATGATTCATTTCACCCATGTGACAAAGTCCTACGAGGATAACTGGAAGGCGCTGAACAATGTCACCTTCCGTATCAATAAGGGTGAGTTCGTGTTCCTGACGGGGCATTCGGGTGCGGGTAAGTCGACCGTGCTGAAGTTAATTTATATGGACGAACGCCCCGATATGGAGCGTGGCGGCCAGGTAATGGTGAAGTTCACCAGCGACTGCATTTACGACAGCAAGAGTTCCCCGGACAACAGGATACAGGCGTTCCGCCGCAAGATGGGAATAATTTTCCAGGATTTCAAGTTATTGCCCGACAGGAACGTTTTTGAGAACGTTGCGCTGGCACTCCGCATCGTAGGGACCCCGAGCAGCAAGATAAATGCGGCCGTTTTTGACGCGCTTGCCCTGGTGGGGATAAGCCAGAAACGATTTGCGATGCCCTATACGCTTTCCGGTGGTGAACAGCAGCGTGTGGCTATTGCCCGCGCGATGGTGCATAACCCGTACTTGCTCTTGGCGGACGAACCGACCGGTAACCTGGACCCGAAAAACGCTGACGAGGTGTTCAAGATTTTCAAGGAAATCAATGCCCGCGGCACCACCGTGGTGATGGCGACGCATAACCCGGACTTTTACCTGAATAGCCCCTTCCGCCGCTTGGTGCTTGATCACGGCGAACTCTTGAACAGAGATTTGATCTAATTGCGCTGGTTATTTTTGTAAACGGAAAAGACATCAAGGCCCTTTCTTTTGGGCTGTGAAAAATTTATTCTTAGGGCATGAAATTCAGTGTCCGCTACAACCATGTCGGCTATGCCCCCAAGGGGCCGAAGGTTTTCCTGCTTGCATGCGATGTGGCGGATAATCCCCTGAAGGGGATGCAACCGTGGTTTGAGGTATATACCGAGAGGGGAGAACGCGTGTTCGGTGCCTCGATGGCCGAGAAGGGCGCCTGTTCATATACAGACGAATTTGTATGGGAAGGCGACTTTTCGGAAATTGCAAGGGATGGGAATTACCGTATTGCGGTGATGGATGCGAAGGGGAATATCCTCGCTGAATCCAAGATTTTTGAAGTGTCGGACAGGCTCGCGCTAGAGCAACTTTCATCTACTCTCAGGTCGTTCTATTTCCAGCGCTGTGGTGTGGAGTTGACTCCGGACCGTGCTGGGAAATGGGCGAGACCCGCCGCGCATCTGGACGACAACATCGAATTCCACCCGAGCATGGAACGTGCCGGAACGTGGAATGCTCATGGCGGCTGGTACGATGCGGGCGACTACGGCAAGTATATCGTGAATGGGGGCGTTTCGGTGGCGACGCTCCTTCTTGCTGCCGAATTCGCGGACGACCGCCCGATGGTAGCGAGCAATGCTGACTTTTTTGACGCGGGATCGTTCCGTGCGAACTTGCTTGAGGAAATCCGGTTCGAACTTGAATTTTTTCTCCGCATGCAGGACGATGACGGCGGCGTGTTTTTCAAGGTGTCGCCGGTGCGCTGGGACGGCTTTGTTTCGCCGTCGCAGTCCGATGCGTCGCAGAAGCGCCAGATTCTGGGGAAATCGACCACATCGACACTGAATTTTGCAGGTGCTCTTGCGCAGGCGCATCGCGTATTTGCCCGTGCGTATCCCGGATTTGCGAAGCAGTGCCTGGATGCATCCCTCCGTGCTTACCGCTGGGCCGTCGAGAATCCCGATGTCACTTACCCGCACAATACCGAGGGTAGCGGCGGGTATGGTGACGAGCGCTACGATGACGAGTTTTTTTGGGCGCGCGCGATGCTGTACCGCGAAGAGCAGGTCGCTGGTGCGGACCTTAAGGAACTGCTCCTCCGTGACATGGAAAAATGCCCGCCCGATTTGGGCATGAGCTGGCGCGATACGCAAAACTTGGGTTGGATTGCGCTTGCCCTGCAGTCGCAGGACCTGGATTTGCAGGTGCGGGCCCGCAATACGCTGAAGGGCGTTGCGGACAAAATCGTGAAACTTGCCGGTGAGGACCCGTACGGGCTTTCTATCCGCAAGTTTGTATGGGGCTCGAACGGCGAAATTGCAAACCATGCGCTTACATTGTTCCTTGTGGATGAATGGTTCCCGTCGAAAGTCTATGCGGACTGTGCAAGGCGCATGCTTGACTTTATTTTCGGGAAGAATCCGGTGGACCGTTGCTTCGTGACGGGCTCCGCCTGGAGTTCCCCGAAGTTCATCCATCATCGCATAAGCCATTCCGACGGTATCGAGGACCCGATTCCCGGGCTTCTCGCGGGTGGCATCAATGCCGACAGGCAGGACATGCACCGTTTCCCGCATTATCCGGGCCCGCAGCCGGGACTCTCGTACACGGACGAACGCTGCTCCTTTGCGAGCAACGAGACCGCCATCAACTGGAATGCCCCGCTGGTTGCTGCACTCAGTTTCTGCTGCTAATTTTTAACCGACGCCTGTTGCACAACATTTAATTTGTTTATATATTAAAACCTGATGAAGTTAATCAGGTCCAGATTTGCGATATTTTACGCGCTTGTTTTGGCGTGGCTTGCATTCTGTTGCATGGCTTGTGACCCGGATTGGGAAACTGACCCTGAATACTCGACCGACATTGCCGCATATAAGCCCGACAAGGTAGATTCCCTGGAATTGCGGATTACGTACCAGGCCGGAGATATCGTCTGGGCGGATACGTCCATAGAATCGGACTCTTCAATCGGGATTACTTGTAGGTCTTTCTGCGATAGTTTGTTCTCGCTTGGCCGTGAGAATAAAGTTTCTGTCGATATTTCTTTCTATTGCGGTGACAAGGTCGTTGCGCTACCCACGTACGAGATTGACAGCCATTCGAAATACTGGAAGCCGGATGACCTCAATTTCCGCTTTGTGGAATTTGACGAGCGCAGTGTCGCCGGAGATTACGAGTTCGATAAATTCATGCCGCCGGAGGATACATCCTGTGGCAAGTTCGTGAATTACGCAGCCCTGAGGTTGAAATGTTCCAACGGATGGTGCAATTAGTAGCGTGCTTGGCCTGTGCGGCGCTTGCCATTTCGGACGATTCGGTACTCCCGTATTTCGAAGTATCCCTGGGTGGCCATTATACGAAATCTGGTTACGAGACGGAATCCTCTATCCATTGGTATCACGACAAGGACCGCGACGAGATGGTCTATGACGAGGACCTCACTTACGATATCTACTCGTTTGAAGGGGGCGGCCCGATACTCGATGTGCAGGCGGGGCTTACTCTGGGCAAGCGGTTCATTTTCCTTTTTGATTTGGGCCTTGCCGTATCGATAGGCGATTCACGCTACAAGTTCTATTCCCGCGACAAGGAGGAATACGATAGGACCGAAGTCATGGTCCGCCCGATCTTTGGCTTTGGACTAAAGGTGTACCCCTTCCAGACAGAATCTTCATTTTTATACGGGACTTTTATTGGGGCGACACTTTCGTTCATGTTTACCGACAACTTATGGGAAGACTACGGAATGGCATACTGTAATTTCGAGGTCGGTGGCAAGTTCGAGGTAGGCAAACTCTGGAAGGTGTCGGAACATTACTTCATCGGCTTTACCCTGAATATGGGAATATATGAAAACGCGACTGGCTCGAATTACGAATACGGTGATGAGAACTTCCGGATAGGGAAGAACCCGAAACGCGACCCTGTTGAAGAAATAAATAACCTCCATCTAGGGATTTCGCTGACTGCCGCTTGGAAGTAGCGCTGTTTTAACGGGGCTTGATTTCCCTGATTTCGCCTGGCTTTAAATTGCCCAGTGTGTATTTGTCGAACTGGATGCGCATGAGCCGCATGACTTCATAACCCAGGTGGGCGAGCATGCGGCGGATTTCACGGTTCTTGCCTTCGGATAGCGTGATTTCGAGCCAGCAGTTCTTTTCGCCTTCGCTGTGGAGGGTCGCGCGATCGGCGTGCATGAACTCTTTGCTCTCGCCGAAGACGCGGGGCGGTACATTGAAGCCTTTTTCCATTTTTGCAAGGTCGTCAGCGGTGGGGTGGCCTTTGACCTGCACGCGGTAGATTTTTTTGTGGCTTGCGTCGGTAAGAACGCGGTCCGCCCAGGCTGTGTCATTCGTAAAAAGCAGCAGGCCTTCGCTGGCGGCGTCGAGGCGGCCCACCGGCGATATGTGCTGTACGGGCCTGCCGGGGAACATCTTGGAGTATTGCTCGCGGAACAGGTCCATCACGGTCATGCGGCCATTCTCGTCGCTTGCAGTAGTGACGATTCCGCGCGGTTTGTTCATCGCGAAATAGAACTTCTGGGCGGCCTCGACAGGAGTGCCATCTATTGCGATTTCGTCATTCTCGTAGGCGGGCGTTTCGGGATCGCGTACGATTTTACCACGCAAAGAAACCCGGCCCTCGCGGACCAGGTTTTCTGCGACGCTACGGCTACAGAACCCGCGCTTCGAGATGACTCGCGCGACTCCGTGAGGTTTGATCCTGTTATTTTGATGGTTTGCACTCATCTAAATTGTCATGCCCGCCTCCGGGCGGGCATCTCCCTTTGTTGGTTTGAAATGGAGATTCCCGCCTTCGCGGGAATGACATAACCAGTGATTTACTTCCCGAGGTATGCCTTGATGTTTTTGAGGCATTTTTCGTTCTGCGCTTCGGTGCCCACGGTAATGCGGAGCACGTCGCCCATGGCAGGCTGCGGGCGGATGATGGTGCCCTTCATCTGCAGGAACTTGAACGCGTCCATCGGGTCCTTGAAACCGCTCACGGCGATGAAGTTCGCGTGGCTGTCCACGTAGGGGAGGCCGAGTTCCTTGAAACCGGCCTTGAGCTGTTCGAGGCCCTTCTTGTTGAGCTCGCGGACCTTGTTCACGAATTCCTGGTCGTCGATGGCGCCGATGGCGGCCGCCTGGGCGATGCTGTTCACGTTGAACGGTTCGCGGATGCGGTTGATGAGGCCGACGATTTCGGGACGGGTGATGCAGTAGCCCACGCGGAGGCCCGCTAGACCGTAAATCTTGCTGAAGGTGCGGCAGCAGATGATGTTCCTGCCGGCATCGATGCGGCTCTTGAAATCCGGGACGAGCTCCGGTGTGTCTTCGATGAATTCGGTGTAGGCTTCGTCCATCACGAGCACGCAGGTTTCGGGCAGGCTGTCGGCGAAGTCGAGGATTTCCTTGGCGGTGAGGTCGGAGCCCGTCGGGTTGTTCGGGTTCGCGAGGAACACGATGCGGGTCTTCTCGTTCACGGCGGCGCGCATGGCCTTGAGGTCGTAGTTGTAGGCCGGGGCCGGCATGTCGACTTCGATAATCTTCGCGTTCATGGACATGGTGGCGAGCTTGTAGACGGCGAAGCTGTGCTTGCCCATGACGGCTTCGGTGCCGGGGCCGAGGAACACCTGGGCAATCATGTCCAGGAGCTCGTTGCTGCCGTTACCCACTGCAATCTGTTCGCGCTTCACGCCGCGGAACTCTGCAATCTTTCCGATGAGGTCGTAGCTGCCGCCGTCCGGGTAGAGGTTCACTTCTTCGAGAGCCTTGCGGGCCTCTTCCATGCCCTTCGGGCTCGGACCCACGGGGTTCTCGTTACTCGCGAGTTTGTCCACGTCTTTCGGGTCGAGGCCAAATTCGCGGGCGGTGTAGGCGATGGGTTTGCCGGTCACGTAGACGGGCTGCTTCAAGATGTGCTGTTGTGCGAGTTCGTTGATATCCATTTTTAGTTCTTAGTTATTAGTTGTTAGTTATTAGAAATGCTGGTCACGGGATGTGTCATCCTGAGCGGAGAGCCGAAGAATTTTGTCCCGGTGTTATGTTCTGCATAGAAAAATAGCAAATGCGATTTGAAAAAGTTATATTGATGGTATGAACAAGTCGTTTTTCAAGTTTTTTCTTGCCGGTTTTGTCGCGATTTTCTTCACGGCGTGCACGACTTCGCTTTCTGCAGAAGATGAAGAAGAATCTTCGTCCAGTGTAGAAAAAGTTTCTTCCAGTAGCGTAGCGGAATCATCTAGCGCAACAGAAAAAAGCATCTACGAAGCGGTGGAGGAATCTGGTCTGTACACGACAAAGGATTCCGTTGCGGCATACCTGTGCAAGTTTGACAAGTTACCCGCGAACTATGTCGGCAAGAGTGAAGGCAAAAAGCTTTACGAGTCCAAGACGGGCAACACCTTTGAAAAGTGGAATTTCAACCCGTGGACCACGATCGGCGTGATGATTGGCGGCGACAACTTTGACAATTTAGCCTCGAATCCGGACAATTACCACGCAACGTTGCCCGAAGGTTCCTATCGTGAAGCCGATGTGGATTATTCCGGTGCAAATCGCGGAACCAAGCGGCTCGTGTATCAGCCGGACTGCGTAATCTACTACACGTCAGACCACTACGATACTTTCTATAAATTGGAAATTAAGTAGGGGACGGCGCGAGGGAAGTTAAAAAATCCGACAATTCGCGGTTTATGCGGTCGTTCAGGGCGTCCGCTTCTTGCACGGTGTGGTACTCGTCGCCTGCAAAGTCACGGGCGCGTTCGCCGCAGATGTCTACGCCGATAATCTTGTGGTTTGCTGCGAGATTGGCGATGATTTCTTTGAGTGTCGCTATATCCAGCGAACCCTGGTCCCAGTTCGTGGCCGCGTAGGCGGGGGAGAGGGCGTCCTTGTCGATGGAAATATAGATTCGGCCTTCTGTCATCCCCGACTCGGTCGGGGATCTTAAAGATTCTCGCATTCGCGAGAATGACGTGGTTGTTCGCGAGAATGACGAGGATGTTCGCGAGAATGACGAGGGTGTGCCGGTTTCACGTACTTCGCTTTCTTTGATGAAAGTTACTTTGTCTAAAACACTGGCATCACCTGCCTGCGAAAGCTCTGTGCGGATTTCATCTACGAGGTGGTCGGCAACCCCGATAATGACAACGTTGTTTATAAACTGGTTTTCGTCTAGAACCTTCTTGACCCAGCCACCGCAACTGAGAATATTCCCGAATCTCGGGGCCTGCATGTCGGGATGGTGGTCAAAAACGACAAGCGAAAACGGTTCTTGGACCATGTCGGTCCAGATTTTACTCATGTAGTGGTAATTCCCGTTGTCGAAGAAGTGAATGCCACTCGCATCCGTGATGCCAGCAGAGGCGATTTGCTTGCGGATGGCGGTCACGGCCTCGTCGTCGCAGTAGCAGTCGGTGCCCGGAATGTCGGAACAGTCTATCCAGCGGATTTTTGCGTCCGGCCCTGCGGAACTTTGAACCGCGTCTTTTCGCAGCCCCTGCATAAAGGGCTGCTCGGCGTAGACTCCGGTAAAGTCCTGAATGATGCGATTAGTTCGCGGCATGTCCCTAATATACAAAACAAGGGAATTTTTTTGGTGGCATGTTTCTTACTTGAACCGCTTGCAGAACGTGCATTTTTGGCAGAATGGGTGGCGCAGTTCGTGCTTTTCGAACCCTTCGCGCAGTTTGCGGGCGAGGGGCGAGCCGAGAATTTCGGCGAGGCCCTGGTCGACGATGTTCCCGAGGGTGATTTGCCCGCTGTAGTCGAGACAGCAGGCGACGACGCGCCCGTCGTGGAGTATGGCTACGTGCGTATCGAGGGTATGGCATGTGCCTGCGACCGGTTTGTTCGTAGATCCTTCGACGTCGCACCTGTCGGTGCTCTGCTCAGGATGACACTCGCTTCTTTCGCTTTTGATATGACGTGCGGGCCACTCGAATCTTGAATCTTCGTGCAGGTAGAGCCTGCCCGCGATAGGGAAACTCTTGTGCCTGCTGCAGAAATTCCCCGGAGCGACCTGCGTGTTGAACGTCTCGTTTATGCGAGAAATCGCGAACTCGTTCCAGTCTCCGGCGGTTGCTGCACCGATGTTCCAGAGTCGCAGGTTGATGTACATGTCGGGCCTTGCGATGAGCGCGATTCTGCAAAAATCGAGAACGTCCCCGAGATGCTCGCGGGCGTCATCTGGCGGGAGTTCCGCATACGCGTGCGTCGAGAAGTTTACCTGGCGCACGGCGGGGCAGTTCAATATGTGGTGGGCGACTCGCCTGATGGTCGTGCCGTTCGTGGTGAGCGTGGCGGTAAGGCCCGCGGCCTTTACTTCCCTGAGGAAGAGAGCAAAACCGGGATGTAGCGTGGGTTCGCCCAGAACGTGCAAATAAACGTTCTCGATTCCTGCTTCGACAGCCCCCGCGATACACTTCTTGAAAAGTGCACTCGGCATGAACGTGTGCGATACGCCCGAGCCGGCCTCGTACCTACAATCACTGCTGGGGCAAAAGCTGCAACGCAAGTTGCAGGCGTCCGTTATCTCGATATAAACGCTTTTCACGAGAGGGCCCTCATCTCAATAATTGCTTCTTGGTATTCGCTCAGTTTTCCGGCCTTCTGAATTTTCTTGAATACTTTTTTGGGGAGGCTGGGCTCGATGTATTCCCAGAAACTTTGAACGTGCGAAAGAATTTGGCTGTCGCCTTGGTATGTTTTGCAAGCGTACTCGAAAATGATTTCGTGCATTTGGAGAAGCTTGTCTGTAAATTCTTTTCCTGTTATGTTCGCTTTCCCTGCTTTGTATTCCGCTGCGAGGCTTGGCTGCGCAAGTAATCCGCGACCAATCATTATGCCTGCGAGCTTAGGATAGCGACATTCCATTTCGCAGATTTGCGAAACGCTCGATATGTCTCCGTTGTAGACGAGTGGATGGTGGCATTCGCTGTAAAATTTCTCAAATGACTTGATATCAATTGCGCCCTTGTATTGCTGTTTGCCGAGCCGCGGGTGGAGTGTGATTTGCGTGAGCGGAGTATCGTTTAAAATCGGGAGGAGCGCGAAAGCCTCGTCTGGGGAACTTTGCCCGAGCCGCATCTTGACGGAAAATCTAGCGGTCTCTGTTGCAGACTGCCGCGCGATTTCGCCCATAATTGCTTGGACGGTTTGCGTGTCGCCTAGCAAACCAGAACCGCGATGGCGGTTGACCTGCATGGGGAAAGGGCAACCCATATTGAAGTCGATTTGCGTGAATCCCTTTTGCAAAAGGACTTCGGTGAGAACCTTGAATTCATCTACGCTGTTCGCAATAATTTGCGGCACGGTAATTGCGCATGCCGGCTTTTCTGGGTTGGAATGCTGCGGGTTGGAAACTTCCAAATCCCGCAAGTCCTTTTCGCGCGGCTTCCCGTTTTCTATGCGCAGGAAGGGCGCGTAATAAGCATCGACTCCGCCAAAGATTTCTGCATGGGCTTTACGGTAGATGCCCGTTGTGTAACCTTGTAACGGTGCGAATAAGATTTTCATTGTGACACGATTCTTGCGAACGTTTTGAAAAAATGGCGAGGCCTTTATTTCCCGAGCGCCTTTTTCAGGGCGCGGATGGCGTTTCCGCGGTGGCTGATGGCCTTCTTCTCTTCGAGTTCCATCTGCGCGAAGGTGCGTGTCTCGCCGTCGGGAACGAATAGCGGGTCGTAACCGAAGCCCATGTCGCCTACGGGGGCGTAGTTGATTTGTCCGCGGCATTCGCCCTCGAAAATCTGCGGCTCGCTCACGACGAAGTCGCCGACCCGAGTTCCGGCGCCGTTTAATGTTGCGCCGTTTAAGATCGGGGCGTCAACCCGCTTTACAGTCTGGTACGAGAGTGCGCAGAAGTAGCGTGCCCTGCGGTCTTCGATGCCTTCGAGCTTTTTCATCAGTTTGTCGTTGTTCGCGCCGTCGTTCCCGTGGTCACCGCAGTAGCGGGCGCTGTAGATTCCGGGGGCTCCGCCGAGTGCGAAAACTTCCAGGCCGGAGTCATCGGCAAGTACCGTCGCCTCGATGCCGCGCTTGGCAAGCCACAGTGCGGTCGTGTTCGACTTGATGATGGCGTTTTCGGCAAACGAGTTGCCGTTCTCGATGATTTCCTCGTCGAATCCGATATCTTTCAGTGTCTTGAATTCGTAGTGGTCGGTGCCGAGGATGTGCGCAAAGTCCCTAATCTTGCCGGCGCTCGCCGTCGCGATAACAAATAAGTGTTTCATTCCCGAATATCTCTCGTCTTTCGTCTATAGGCCTGCAAGGCCGTTCTTTCGTCTGTTAGTAGTGTTCCGGCTTCATCACGATAAGGATGGCGTCAACGACGACGCCCACCCCGCAGAGGCCTGCGGTGCAGAGCCAGAGAATGCCTGTCCAGATTTTACCTTCGTAAAAGCGGTGCAGGCCCAGGTAACCGAGCAGAATGCAGAGGGCGAGGGCTATCCATTTGTTGTGTTCACCTTGTGCGGGCATAGTTGTACCTCTTTTCTTGAAGTTTTGTTTGCTGACAGGAAAAATTTAGCAAAAATACGGTTTCTATGTTGCTATATTCTTTCTGTTGGTTTGACTGTATCTAGGAGTGTTCGCCGGTCATGTTTTTTTCTCCGGGTCGCAAGATTTTTCTTTTTGTGCTGGGTAGCCTTCTTGCTATCCTGTGCTCTTGTGATTCTTCGGGGCGTAGCCATGGGGCGGATAGCATCACCCGCCCGCAACAGAGTGCAACTTCAAAAAAATTCTCCGGGATGCGCATTGTAAAGCCCGGTGAAGGCCGTATTGCTTTAGGCACGAACGATACGCTTGCTCCGGCGAAGGAGCGCCCCTCCATGAAGGTCGAACTGACCTATGATTTCTATATGGGGCAAGCCGAGATTACCCGTCGCGAATACAAGATGATGATGGATTCGGTGGAAGTGCCTGCCAAGTGGAACCAGAAAAGAAAGTTCACGCTGGATTCGCTGAACTATCCGGTAACAAACGTCACGTATTACGATGCCGTGTTGTATGTGAACGCAAGAAGCAAGTTCGAAAAGTACGATACAGCCTATACCTACAAGTCGGCGACATTCAATGAAGAAGGCAATTGCACCGGTCTTGAAGGACTCGTGTTCCATCCGGAACTGGATGCATACAGGCTGCCGACCGAGGCGGAATGGGTGCTCGTGGCAAGCAGGAGGTGGAATCCCGAAAAGGGCTGGAATGCAGAAAATTCTGGGCACGGACTGCATCTGGTTTGTACGGCGGACGAAGTATCCGAACTGGATTCCGCTGCGCGGGACAGCGACTTTTGCGATATGGCAGGCAATGCGCTTGAATGGGTGAACGACTGGATGGGCGCGTTCGTGGATTCTGTGGTGGTCAACTATGTCGGGGGTTCCGATGGCGGTTCGATTGGCGAAAAGGTGGTGAAGGGTGGCAGTTACAACGACAAGCCGAAGGGCATGAAGATATATAACCGCGGGGATATCTATACGGTTACCGGCAGTTCCCGGGCCGATTACGTGGGCTTTCGCGTTGCGTACGGAAAGATTCCCGATGCGCTGTGGGTGAATGGAGACGGTTCCCTTACCAGCAGCCGCGTGAATGTGCTCACGAAGGCTTCTACGCTCGGTACGGTTTTGGGCACGAGCAAGGCGAAACTGGCCTTTCGCAACGACCTTACCGGAAACCTGACCTACGTCGATTTTGCTATAGGAGGCACGTCTGCGGTTGAAATCCGGGATACGCTGACGGTTTATCATCCGGAAATTTCCCCGAACGGGAAACTTGTCGCGTTCTGTACGGGGCTCGAAGGAATTGACGGGAAGTCGCAGGTGTATGTGCGTCACCTGAATCCGTCGGGTTCTAATCTCGTGAAGTTGAACGCGGAATCTGCGGCAATCCCGCGTTGGCGCGTTCTCGAGAACGGGGACACGGTAATTGTCTACGTGACCAGTGCGGGCAACAACAAGGATGATGCATCGTTTAAGTCGCAGAGTACGTGGCAGGTCAAGTTTGCGAACAATAGGTTTGGCACACCACAGAAACTTTTTGACGGCGCTTACCACGATGGCGTGAGCAAGGACGGGCGGCTGGCCGTTACCGGGGCGAGGCTTTTGCGTGCGCGGGTTGTGCCTTCGGGCTCGGCGGATGCCGGCGATGCGCTCGATACTGTCTGGTACGGCGGGGAACAGGCCTGCAATGCAAGCCTTTCGCGGGACAATTCCAAGCGCACCCTGTTCCTTGATTTTGGCGGGAAGACGGGCAAGGAATTTGCGGGAACTGATTACGGTACGCACGAGATGCTCCTTGTCGTAGACAGTACGGGAACGCTCGTTCGGGGAATCCCCGCTCCGGCCGGGACCAGTTTTGACCATGCAGAATGGGTGGCCCGCTCGGACAATTCGCCGAAGCTTTCCTCTGACGTGGCGGTCGTGACGCTCGTGAACGGGGAAGGGGCTCATTCCAAGATTGCACTCCTTAATCTTGCCGATTCTGCTTTGCTCGAGGTTGCCTCGGGAATGGAACTCTGGCATCCGAATATGTGGGTGTACGGGAGTTCTGATGCGGAGAGAAATTCCGTTTCGGCGGATAGCGCTGGCGTCTACTATGACCCGGAAGGGGGCTACGAGTATGCGACCTCCGCGGTAGAACTCGCAAGCAAGATGTCTAAGTTCTGGTCGGTGTACAAGGATGTCGAGTACGTGGCATTCGGCAGTTCCATGACGCTGAATGCGCTTATCGACGATTCGGTGAAAACCTACAGGACGCTCAATATGTCTTACACGCTGGGCGATGTATTTGGGGCGATTTACCTGCTGAAGAACTATGTGCTCCCGTACGCATCCTCGTTGAAGGTCGTGTCGATGGAACTGACTCCCGGGTTCCTTTTCCATCTGGAAGAGGACATGTGGGAAGACCTCTACGACAATTCCCCCGGGTTTGCCTACGACGAAAAGCATCTGGACGCGCAGTTCGATGCCATAGTCAAGAGTGCTACTGAACAGGAATTCACGAAGGACATGTTCTCGTCGTCGTATATCGAGGGGACATACCTGTTGCCCTCGGCTGGCTGGAAGGAACCGACGTACATCGATGATATCGCGTGGATGTACACGACGAATTCGCATTTCAAGGTGGATTTTGAAACGTTCAAGGGCCTCAAGAAGAATATGGAAACTCTTGGGATAAAGTTCTTTGTCAACATAACCCCGCGAAGCCCGATGTACCGGGAAACGGAAGCCTACGACTACTTTGGCCCGCGCTGGGCCGTCGCGGAATCCATCATATCGATGTTCAAGGAAAGCGGGTTTATCGTGTTTGACGAATACAGGATGGGCGAACACGACTATACCGATGACATGGCGTTCAATGCGACGCACCTGAGCGAACTCGGTGCAAGGCAGTATACGGCTCGGTTAGATTCGGTTCTGACAAAACTGGACTCGCTTCGGGCGGAACTTGATGCGAAAAAGTGATTCGCGAAGTTCCGGAGGAAAGTTTTTTGGTTGAACAAAATCACATTTTGCCCTTTATTTTGACAGAATCACAAAAAAAAAGGTTGCAAAAAAAGGCGAGAACTTGTAATTTAGATAAGTCGCGTAACGACAAGGAGTGTTTATGAAATGTTTGGTAAAAATGGGCCTCGCGGGCCTTATGGCTTTTGGACTTTCGCAGGCGGCGGTGAACTTCCCGTATCCGCAGATGTCGGATTATGGCGGAAACGCGACTCTTTTGAGCGACAAGGCTGCCGCCTCGGAACAGCTGAAAAAGCAGTTCGCTGCCTGGATGAGGGACATGTACAACGAACAGGGCGATATCGCCGGTGTGCGTTCTGATCCTGGGTCCAACCAGTATTTTTCGGAAGGTGTCGGCTACGGCATGCTCCTGATGGTCTATTTCAGTGACAATACTACGAGTTACCAGAGCCAGTTCGACAAGATTTGGAATTTCTACAAGAAGTTCCAGAACGAGAACGGACTCATGATTTGGAAAATCGGTAATCTTTCGGAATCGTGGGATGCGGGCAACGGTGCCGCTCTGGATGGCGATATCGATGCCGCAGCAGCCTTGGTGATGGCATACTACCAGTTTGGCGACGAGAAGTACAAGGAAGACGCCAAGAAACTGATTCAGGCCATGAAAAAGTCCGAATTCGAAAGCAACGGCTTGCATATGCCTGGTGACAAGTGGGGCGATGCCGCCTTAAACCGCAAGAACCCGGGTTACTTCGACCCGGCCTACATGCCGCTTTTCGCCGCCGTTGATACGGAAAACGCCGAGTTCTGGAGCAAGACCGCCTACGACGCCAACATGAAGCTTTACGAGGCGAGTTCGGGCGAAGTGAATACGGGCCTTGTGGACGACTGGACTGACAAGAACGGCAAGAGTGAAGACGATTACTACAGCTACGATGCATCGCGCGCCCCGTGGCGTAACGCGAAGGCTGTCTGCTGGCATGGCGACCAGCGTGCTCTTGCAATAGACAAGAAGATGGCTGAGTTCGTGTCGACTGTTCCTGCATCGAACATGAAGGGGCCTGTACTTCGTTCTTCCGGCAGTCTCGGCAACGATCACAACAGTACGTTCGTGACATCCTTGATGACGGCTCTCATCTCGGATGCCAAGTACCAGTCCAAACTTGACGAATACTGGAAAGAAGCGGTGGCGCTCGGTGACGAGAATTACTTTAACCAGTCGCTCAAGCTCTTGAACGGCCTCTTGGTTTCGGGCAACATGCCTAACCTCATGACGGCGGGCTCGAATCCGCCGCCGCAGAGTTCCTCGAGCGCGGAACCTCCGCAGTCTTCTAGTTCGAGCGAGATGAACGTGGATTTGAGTTCCAGTTCCGACGGGAGTGTCGCTGTTCCTGAGGCCCGCTTGCCCTCGGCGGTAGGAATGTCGCAGCAGGGCCGCGCACTGCATGTGAATGCTGTGGGCCACGTGCGTGTGGATATGTTCAGCGTGACGGGAACCGCGGTAAAGACTCTCTGGAACGGGAATGTTTCTGGCAGTATGGAGATGAGCCTCAAGGGAATCCCTGCAGGCATATATGTGCTGCGCGTTCAGACTGCGGGTGGCTCGCACATGAAAAAAATCCGCCTGGAGTAGATACTTGCTTAGGAATTTTGCCGATTCCAAAGAAAAAATGCGCTTGCCGTAAAGGCGGGCGCCTTTTTTTTTCGTATTTTTAGGGCATGAATAAGATTGTGAAGATTTGCGCCTGTGCGGCATTTGCTGCAACTTCTGTTTTTGCCCAGCAGGGCGCCCCGACAGGGGCTGCCGTTGACCCGACTGCAGATGAGCAGAAAGCCCTCAATGCCTTGAAGGGAAAACTCGAAGGGGCGATTGTCTGGGCGACGAGCCGTGCAAACTCGCATCACGATATCTGGATTATGAATGCCGACGGCACGAACCCGCGTGCCTTGACGCAGGGCGATAATGTGGACTGGTTCCCGAGGATTTCTCCGGATGGCGCCACGGTGATGTTTAACCGCAGCAAGGGCGGCTGGGTTCCCGAGAACGACGCGAACTATCCTGAAAAGTGGGACCTGTGGATGGTCGACATCTCTGGCGAGAACGCCCGCAAGGTGGTGGACAACGCCACATGGGGCACCTGGAGGCCCGATGGCAAGTCCATCGTGTTTAGCCGCGCAGGGAAGGTCTTTACGATGGACCTCGCTAGCAAGGCTGAAAAGATGATTCTGGATGGCGAGGCCGCCTTCAAGAAGTCTGGCGTGATTCTGCAGGAACCGAACATGAGCCCCGATGGCAAGTATTTGGCGATTACGCTTCGCGGTTCCATGCGTGAGACGGGTGTGTGGGACCTGGAAAAGGCCCAGTGGACCAAGTCCGGCGACGGTTGCCAGATTGACTGGAACTTCGACGGAAGCAAGATTTACCGCGTGAACCCGACGGGTAACGGCGGCACGGCCGCCCCGAGCGAAATTTTGTGGTTCTCTGCCAAGGACGGCAAGCAGATCGAGAAGGTCGGTTTCTTCGGCATCCCGAAGAACGTGAAGTTGATGGACTTGCCCGGCCGCCGTAGTCACGAATACTTCCCGCGTCTTTCGCCCGATGGTAAGTGGCTCGTGTGGGGTGCTACCGACAAGGGCCACGACCACGACTTGTTCGACTACGAACTATATATCTGGAAGATTGGCGAACCGGTAGAGACGGCGACCCGCATTACCTACCACACGGGTAACGACCGCTGGCCCGATATTTGGTTCGGCAAGGTGCCGGTGAACGCTTCGACAGGCTCAGCGACCGGAGCGACAAAGGCTGTCGAGACTGCGGCCCAGGCTGCGGTCGGTGCCGCCGTTGCGGGTGGCGTGAGCGAAGCCAAGATGGATGAACTTATTCAGGCCATTGACCGTCTGACCGAAGCGGTGAAGGCGTTGAACAACGAGAAATCGTCAGCCCCTGCCGCAACGGCTCCGTAGGCAGAATGCCATAATGGCGAACGCACCGGCGACGTTCATGCTCGCCTTGCGGCCAGCCATCGGGATGGTCACCTTCATGGTCGCCTCTGCCATCAGTTCGGGGGCAATTCCCAGTTCTTCGTTCCCGAGGATAATCAGGCCTTTTTCGGGCCACTTGACATCGTTTATGCTCGGGATATTTTCGCCGGTTTCGAGCGCAATAATCTCGTAGCCGTTTTCCTTGTGCCACTTGACGCAGTCGAAGGGGCTGTCCCAGCGCTTGATGGGAATCCATTCCTGGCACCCGCGGGCAGCGCTCTTGACGGTCACGTGGTCGGGCCCGCAGCTGTAGCCGCTCAGGTGGACTCCTTCGAGCCCGAAGCAGTCCGTGCTCCTGATGATGGAACCTACGTTGAAGGCGCTCCTCAGGTTATGTACCAGCACGGCAAACTGTATCGGTTTTTCGTTCGCGACATCGCGGTCCCCCGGTTCCTGCTCTAGGTAAACATCGCGTTCGAACCCGAGGCCCGCCCGCGTGCGGAATGTCTTGTACAGGTCAATCATCTGCGCCTGGTTCTTGCCCGTGAGGCATTCTGCTTCGGGGAGTTTCATCCATCCGGCGTATGTCTCGTATTCACGCCTAGCGCGGGGCACGTCGTCGCCCAGTTGCAAGATGATGACGCGCAGGAGTTCCGCCATGCGCTTGGCCTTGGATGTCTCTTTCATCGCGAGGAATTTCGGTTCCGTATACATCGGGGAATAAACTAGAAAAAATGGGAGCGCGGTGTGTGTGTTCGCCTGCTTTGTTGCCCCTATTCTTTGTATATTTTAGGGTATGCGTTTTTTAGTTCCGTTTGTTGTTTTTTGTCTTTGCTTTTTGTGTTCCTGTTCCAATTCCGTTTCTGAATGGGAACGCGAAGAACAAAACAGGATTTCTCCGCTCGATTCCTTTGAACTCAAGGATATGTCGCTCGTCCGTTCATTCGGGAAGAAGGTTTCTATCGGGACGGACAATTCGTCTGCGTCGCTGAAGGACCGCCCTTCGATGCGCGTTGTTTTTGATTACGACTTTTTTATCGGGACCCACGAGATTACTTGTGCCGAAATGGGCCGCCCCTGCGAGGACTCTCTGCCTGCAACGAGGGTTACTTATTTCGATGCGGTGCTTTATGCCAACAAGCGCAGTATTGAGGAAGGCTTCGATACGGCGTACAGTTATACCGGGGCTACATTCGACGCGTTCGGTTCGTGCATGAATCTGGACGGGCTGGTGTTTTCGCCTTCGGTGATGGCGTACCGATTGCCGACAGAGGCGGAGTGGGTCTATGCGGCGGAACGCAACTGGAATCCGGAGAAAGGCTGGCACAACGGCAATTCCGGTTTTGAACTGCAGAACGTGTGCACGTCGTTTGTTGGCGAGGATAGCCTGTGTGACATGGCGGGCAACGTGATGGAATGGGTGAACGACTGGTTTACGCCCTTGCGCGATACGACAGTCCGCAATTTCGTAGGAGCCCCTGATGGCGGGACACTCGGGGAACGGGTCGTGAAAGGTGGCAGTTACAGGAACGCCGTTGGCTCGATTAACCGTTATTCGCGAGGTGACATCTACACGGTCACATCTGCATCGCAGTCTGATTACGTCGGGTTCAGGCTTGCGTTCGGTGCAATCGAATCTCCGGTATGGTTGGGCAAGGATGGCAAGCAGGTGAATTCGGTAGTGTCGGTGCTTGCGGGGGCGATGGATATCCGCAGGTGGGCGGGCACGTTCAAGGCGAAACTTGCGTTCCGTAACGACGAAACGGGCAACCTTGCGTTTGTGGACTATACTCAGGGTGGTTCCGTGGTGACCGAAATTGAGGATACGCTCAATGTTTACCATCCGGATATTTCACCCGATGGAAACTGGGTGGCGTTCTGCACGGGCCTTGAAGGCGTTCGTGGTAAGTCTAGCGTGTATGTGCGTTCGCTGGATTCCATAGGCTCGGGGCTTGTGAAGCTTGATGTGGAAAATGCGGCGATTCCCCGATGGCGCGTGCTTGAATCGGGCGATACGGTGATTGTTTACGTAACCGATGCGGGCAACAACAAGGACGAATCTGTATTTAAGCAGGCGAGTACGTGGCAGGTTCGCTTTTCGAAAGGAAAGTTCGGTACGCCCGAAAAATTATTCGGCGGTGCTTATCACGGAGGCGTGAGCGATGGCAATTCCTTTGCGGTAAGTGGTGCGAGATTATTGCGTGCGCGCGTGGCGGGGGTCGATACCGTTTGGTACAACGGCGAACAGGCGTGCAATGCTTCGCTCAGTAAGGACAATTCCAAACAGACGCTGTTCCTGGATTTTGCCTCGCGTACGGGTACTGACTTTGTAGGGAAATCCTACGGTGCGCACGAGGTCGCCTTCGTGGCGGATAGTGCGGGTCGCTTGGTGCGCTACGTGATGGCTCCCGAGGGCTATGCCTTTGACCATACCGAATGGATGCAGGGGACAAACCACATGTTTGTCGCCTCGCTTACCGATGCAAACGGCAGGCATGCCCGTATCGCGATGGTTGATTCGTACAGTGGCAAGTCAGTCGTTCTCCTTGAAGGCGAAGAAATCTGGCACCCCGCCTTCTGGGCTTTGCCGATGGATGTTTCGGGCGAGTCATCGCTCAATCCGGACAGTGCCGGTCTCTACTTTGTGGAGGGCAAGGAAAATCACGTGTTGGCCGGCAAGATGCACATGTTCTGGCACAACCACGATTCCATTGAGGTTGTTGTGTTTGGTAATTCCCGCATGTTGTTTGGCGTGAACCCCATGCAGATGGAAGATTACTACGTGTTCAATTTCGGAACGGTCCCCTGCGACATGAACGCTTCGTACTACATGTTCTCGAACTATGTGTTGCCACATTCCCCGAACCTGAAATTCGTTGTGGTCGGGATTGACCCTGATATGTGGTGGATTGATGATACGGAATGGAATATCGACAACAATATCAAGTACGTGCCCGGCTTTGCCTACGATGCCTATCACGGTTTTTGGAAGGAGGGCGTGAGCGATGAATTTGTACAGATGGTGGATAACAACTTCCGCGCGGACAACGATTACAACAATGCTGCCCCTTATCGTGGGTGGATTCAGCTTATCGGGGAACATGGCTGGGACAAGGATTTGTCGTCGACGGAAATCGTGAACGATACCACGGATAGCGACCTTTCGAAAACGCTTGACCAGGAACTGGAAATGCTCGTGAACCTCGTGAACATGGCGAAGGACCGTGGAGTGAAGGTTCTGGGTGTGACTGCCCCGCTATGCCCCTGCTACAAGAAAACGGGAGCTTACGGGCGCTACGGGCTCAGACGCAGCCAGGCGAAGGAATTCTTCGAAAAAATTCATGCATACGATGCTCGCGAGGACTATTTCAGGTTCCTTGACGAGAACAAGATGGGCGACCACGATTATCCGCTCGAAGTAGGGTTTGATTACGACCACATCAACTACGTGGGTTCTGCGATTCTTACATCGCGTGTCTATTACGTGCTAAGACAGATGGAGTGATTGCGGTGAAAGGGGTGTTGGTTTTTCTGCTGTTTGCTGCGTTCGTGGTGCTTGGGGCGTGTTCGAATTCCGCAAGCGCTTCTGGTGAGCGGGAAGGGGCTGCCCGCAAGTCCCTGCTGGATTCGTTCGACCTTGCCAGCATGGTGCCGGTTTACGCACTCGGTGAATCCGTTACCCTGGGGACGGACGACTCTAACGCTCTTGCGCATGCGCGGCCTGCGATGCAGGTGTCGTTCGATTACGATTACTTTATCGGTAAGCGCGAGGTTACCTGCGCCGAAATGGGCAAGGACTGCGGAGATTCGCTCCCTGCGGTAAACGTCACTTACTACGATGCCGTCTTGTATGCCAACCGCCGGAGTGTTGCCGAAGGGTTCGATACGGCCTATACCTACACCGGGGCCACGTTCGATAACGAGGGCTCGTGTGTGAATCTGGAGGGGCTCGTGTTCCTGCCGACGGTAAGCGCGTATCGCCTTCCCACGGAAGCGGAATGGGTGTATGCGGCAAGTGGTGGGTGGAAGCCCGATTCGGGCTGGAATGCGGACAATTCTGATTACCGTGCACATGAGGTCTGCAGCGCGTTTATCGATGGTAATGGGGTCTGTGACATGGCGGGCAACGTGATGGAATGGGTAAACGACTGGTATGTGCCGTTCCGTAAGGAACCGGTTGCGGATTATGTCGGCGGGATTGATGGTGGTGTGCTTGGCGAGCGTGTCGTGAAGGGCGGAAGCTACAGGAATTCTGCCGCATCGATGCATCTGTATTCCCGTGGCGACATCTACACGGTCACGTCTGTTTCGAAGGCGGAGTATGTGGGGTTTAGGCTAGCGTTTGGCCCGATAAGGAGTCCGATGTGGTTGAACAGAGATGGACAGCAGAAAAGCATCATCGTGTCGATTTTGGCAAATTCGATGGATATGCGTCATGAGTTGGGTACGAATAAAGTAAAAATCGCGTTCCGCGATGACGAAACGGGAAACCTCGCCTTCGTGGACTATTCGGGCGATAATCCACGCGTGGTAGAAATTGACGATTCTATAGAAGTGTACCATCCGGATATATCGCCCGACGGGAACCGCGTTGCTTTCTGCACGGGGCTTGAAGGTGTATCGGGCAAGTCAAGCGTGTATGTACGAACGCTTGATTCTATAGGTTCGGGGCTCGTAAAGCTCGATGTGGAAAATGCGGCGATTCCCCGATGGCGCGTGCTTGAATCGGGCGATACGGTGGTTGTTTTCGTGACCGATGCAGGCAACAACAAGGATGAATCTGCGTTTAGGCAGGCGAGCACGTGGCAGGTTCGTTTTTCGGATGGCAAGTTCGGTGAGCCCGAGAAATTGTTCGATGGCGCGTACCACGGGGGTATAAGCCGGGATGGAAAACTTGCCGTGAGCGGAGCGAGACTCCTGCGCGCCCGCGTTTCTGGGCATGATACGCTCTGGTACAACGGCGAACAGGCGTGCAATGCAAGCCTTTCGCACGATAAGTCGAAACGAACCCTCTTCCTGGATTTTGCGGGAACGACGGGCCGCAAGTTTGTGGGGGAAGACTACGCGACGCACGAGGTGATTCTTTATGCCGATAGTACGGGAACGCTGGAACGTTTTACGAAGGCTCCTGCACCCTACACTTTCGACCATACAGAATGGATATACGGTGCAGATTCCCTTGTGGTGGCGACACTGGTGGATGTCGATGGCGCGCATCGCAAGGTGGTTGCCTTGAACGCATTCACGGGCAATGTGCTCGAAATGTTGTGCGGCGAGGAACTCTGGCACCCCGCCGTATGGGTCAATGCGTATGATCGTGCGGTCGTCAATCCCGATTTGGATATCGATAGCGCGGGAGTTTATTTCACGCCGCAGATGGAATTCTACGGGCTGGAATTGCGTGTAAAGATGGAATATTTCTGGAAATCCCGCGATAGCGTTACGGCAGTGGTGCTCGGGTCCTCGAGGGCGATGTTCGGCGTGAACGCATCTTACGTGCAATCGGAAAATCTCCTAAACATGGCTTTTTCTTCGGGAGACATTTTCGGAATGGAATTCCTGACGGAGCATTACGTGTTCAGCCATTTGCCAAAACTCCGGTTCCTGGTACTTGAATTCTCGCCGGATTTCATGTGGGTGACCGAGAATTCGTCGTGGAACTCGATTTACGAGAATTCCCCGGGGCTCAGGTACGACGAATCTCACGGTTTTTGGGTGGATTCGCTCCCGAAGGGCTTTGAAATGCTTGTTGAAAAATCGTATAAGGCACGGCCCGGCCAGATGTTGCCCTACAGTTTCGATGAATTTCTGTTGCCCTCGGGTGGCTGGGGTGAACCTTCGGTATCGAACGATTCTACACTGTTCCGCCTGGATTTGCCCGCTGTCGTAAACAACATGGCTACGCTCGAAAAACTGGTAGGGGAGGCTCGTGCCCGTGGTATAGAAGTCGTGCTGCTCGTGACACCGCAAAATCCGCGCTATGCGAAAACGGGCGCGTATGGTGTTTATGGGGTGCGCCGCTCGGTAGCGCAGGAACTTCTGGAGCGCGCGAAGGCGCTGGACGTGCTGTTCCTGGATGAAAACAAGATGGGTAATCACGACTACAAATCGAGCATGGCGTTCAATACCGACCATCTCGGTCGTGAGGGCGCAAAGCAGCTTTCGGAACGCCTGGATTCGTTGTTTAAAACGCTTGAATAGGGGTGTTTTTCGGCCTTCGAAAACGGGCTTTTTTTCGGGGTGAAATTTCTTTCATTTTCCTTATATTTTTGGGGATTTTTCTATATTTCGGGCTGTATGCAAAGCCCTCGAAAACCGCGTATCCTCATCACGAACGACGATGGGGTGAATAGCGCGAATATGCACGCTTTGGCGCGTGCTCTTGCTCCCTGTGGGGAGGTTTTCGTGTTTGCCCCGCAAACGGAACAGAGCGGCGTTTCTCACGCATTTACGTTGCGTCGCCCGCTCTGTATCGAGGAATGCCATTCTGCGGGCGATTATAGGGTGTTTTCGGTCGATGGGACCCCTGCCGATTGCGTGAAGTTTGCCCTCGGGCACTATGCCGCTTTTGGCCTGGAACAAACCGAGGGGGCCGGTCCGGGTAAGTTCGACGTGTGCTTTTCGGGCGTAAACATCGGCGAGAATTCGGGCGTGTCCGCGCTTTATTCGGGCACGGTCGCCGGAGCGCGCGAGGCTGCCCTCTGGAGTGTTCCGGGAATAGCCCTCTCGCTGCATGGCGGCGATGCGCTTTTGCAGGAATCGATTGATTTTGCCGTGCGGGTCGTGCGCGAGGGAATGTTCAGGAATATCCCCGCGGGAGTGTTCTGGAACGTGAACTTCCCGAAGGCTCATGTTGACGGATTCAAGGGCGTTAGGCCTGCATGTATGGCGTGCGGCATGTTTACGGACCACTACACGAACGAAGGCCGCCTGTGGCAGCTCGATGGCGAAAAACTCTGGGACAGGCAGCCCGACTGTACGGACGATTACCTGCTCCACCAGGGCTACGCGACGGTTACGCCGCACCGCATCGACCAGACCGACGAAGAAAGTTTGAAAAAGATAAACGAGATGTTGGCCGGAAACGGCTAATCACCAAGAGGATAACGAATGTCAGAAGAATTGGTACCAGGAACGCAGTTCAAGAGCCTTATCGAAAAGGACATGCAGGATTGCTATCTCCGCTACTCCATGAGCGTCATTGTGGCGCGTGCGCTCCCGGACGCACGAGACGGCTTCAAGCCGGTGCACCGTCGCGTGATGTTCAGTATGCACAAGCTGGGCGTGGTGCCCAACAAGCCGACGGTGAAGAGCGCGCGTATCGTGGGCGACGTGATTGGTAAGTACCACCCGCATGGCGACTCCGCTGTTTACGAGACTCTCGTCCGCATGGCGCAAGATTTCTCGCTGCGTTACCCGCTGGTGTTCGGTCAGGGTAACTTCGGTAACATCGACGGCGACGGTGCCGCCGCAATGCGTTACACCGAAGCGAAGATGAACAACATGGGCGCCCTGATGCTCGAAGACCTCGAGAAGGACACCGTGGACATGGGCCCGAACTTCGACGAAACCCTCGACGAACCGCTGGTGCTCCCGTCCGTGCTCCCGAACATGCTCGTGAACGGTACTACGGGTATCGCCGTGGGTATGGCAACCTCGATGGCCCCGCACAACCTGCGCGAAATCGCGAACGCTATCCACGCGGTGGCAGAAAACCCGGAAATTACGGGCGAAGAACTCTTGCAGTACGTTTCCGGTCCGGACTTCCCGACGGGTGCAATCATTTGCGGGCGTGCGGGTATCCGCGATGCCTACCTCACGGGTCACGGCCGCGTGCGTGTGCGCGCCCGTACCGACATCGAGATTGATTCCAAGGGCAAGCCGCGCATCATCGTGACGGAAATCCCGTACATGGTGAACAAGTCCGAACTCTGCAAAAAAATTGCGGACCTTGTTCGCGAAAAGCGCGTGGACGGCATCACCGACATCCGCGATGAATCTGCGAAGGATGTCCGCATCGTGATTGAACTCAGGCGCGATGCGGTGGGCGAGGTTGTCCTCAACAACCTGTTCAAGTACACGCAGTTGCAGACCACCTTCAGCATCTACAATCTGGCTCTCGTGAACAACTTGCCTAAGTTGTTGACCCTCAAGGACTTGGTGCAGATCTACATTGACCACCGTATGGACGTGGTGACCCGCGCTACGCAGTTCGACCTGAAGAAGGCGAAGGCCCGCCTCCACATTATCGAAGGCCTGCGCATTGCGACCCAGAACATCGACGAGGTCGTGCAGATTATCAAGTCGAGCAAGACGACCGAAATCGCGAAGCAGAACTTGCAGGAACGTTTCAGCCTCGACGAAATCCAGTCGCAGGCGATTGTCGACATGCGACTTGCCCAGTTGACGGGCCTCAACCTCGAAAAACTGGAAGCGGAATACAACGAGCTCATCGCGACGGTTGCCGACCTCGAAGATATCCTCGCCAAGCGCGAACGCCGCATTGCGATTATCCTCAAGCGCCTTGACGAAGTGGTGGACAAGTTCGGTGACGAACGCCGCACCACCATCGGCGAATCTGTGGACGACAGCGACTACGAAGACCTGATTGCCGAAGAGGAACAGGTGATTACCTTGAGCAAGGAAGGCTACATCAAGCGCCTCCCGATTGACACCTTCAAGACCCAGAGCCGTGGCGGCAAGGGCATTATCGGTGCCGGCCTCAAGGAAGAAGACGACGTGGACCAGATCTTTACGGCAAGCACGCACAGTTACCTGCTCGTGTTTACCAACAAGGGCCGTGCCTACTGGACGAAGGTCTACCGCCTGCCCGAAGGCACGCGCAACGGCAAGGGCCGCCCGATTGTGAACTTCGTGGGCCTCACCGAAGGCGAAAAGGTGCAGGCCATTGTGCCTGTGCGCAAGTTCGGCGGTTTCTTCTGCCTCGTGTTTGCGACCAAGAAGGGTATCATCAACAAGATGGACCTTACGCTGTTCAGCCGCCCGCGCAAGGCCGGCGTGAACGCCATTACCCTCGACGAGGGTGACGAACTCGTGAAGGTGCAGCTCGTGGGCATGAGCGAAGAGGAATACAAGGCCTCGCTCAGTGCGGGCGACGATCAGGCCACTGAGCTTGCCGAAGGGCCTGAGACAGAGGTTCCTGAAGCGGATGATGCCGACGATCTCGAAGGCCGCCCGATTCCGAAGGACCTGCTTATGCTTGCGACCCGCAACGGCCAGGCTGTCACGTTCCCGATTACGTGCTTCCGCCCGATGGGCCGCGGTACGCATGGTGTTCGCGGTATCAAGCTTGCCGAAGGAGACGAGGTCATTTCGCTCCTGTGGCTCAAGGAAGGCAACAAGGTGCTTACCATTACCGAGAAGGGCTACGGCAAGCGCAGTGAACCGGGCACCTACCGCGTTACCAAGCGCGGAAGCAAGGGCGTGAAGAACCTCAACGTTACCGACAAGATTGGCCCGGCCGTGTTCGTGGATAGCGTTGCCGACGATTACGACCTGATTATCACGAGTAAGGAAGGCCAGGTTATCCGCATCAAGGCCGATTCCATCCGCCTCACGGGCCGCAATGCCCAGGGCGTGAAGGCGATTAGCCTGCGTGACGGCGACATGGTGCAAGACGCCACCGCGCTCCCGAGCGTCGAAGACATCGAACAGGATAGCGCCGAGGCGAAGGAAACCTTCGACCATGTGCAGGGCGTGGAAGTCGATGATGATTCCGTCGAGAAGGTCGACCCCGCTGATGCCGCTCCGGAAGCTCCCGCCGAAGAATAGCTCCGGCAATACATATAACATATATTAACAAAGGCGCCTCCGGGCGCCTTTTGTCGTGAAATAAGTTTACAAAAACTGCCCGAATTTTGACAAATTCGGCGTTGAAATTTACAACAACGCTTTGTATATCTTGTGTAAAAGAAAAGAACGTTTTCAATATAAATTACAGATAAGGGATCGCATCGATTCTTTATAGGAGTAATTATGAAGAAATGTTCTTTGGCCGGTATCGGCCTTGCCATGACGCTGGGGTTAGCGGTATCGGCTTTCGCTGCTGATGCCTGCAACGACAACATGGGTCATACAGGAAACGGCTCACAAGTGAGCGGCAACAGGGTGGGTTCTATCAATGGGACCCCTTGGGGCTACGAACAGTGGTATCAGGGTGGCAACGCCTCGATGACCTACTACAGCAATGGTACGTTCAAGGCCAACTGGAGTGGTTCTAGCGACTACCTGACTCGCGTGGGCTACCAGTACAACGGCAACGGCATCAGCCACAAAACAAAGAACTTTGCGGTCGACTACAAGTACACCAAGAGCGGTAACGCCCAGTACGGTTACATCGGCGTTTACGGCTGGACCAAGAACCCGGAAACGGAATACTACATCGTGGACGACTGGTTCAGTAAGCCGAGCGAACAGTATGTGGGTGAAAAGTTCGGCGAAATCACGGTGGATGGCGCCAAGTACTCCATACACGCCTTCCTCCGCCAGCAGGAACCCTCCAAGTCGGGCACTTCTACGTTCGTGCAGTTCTTCAGCATTCGCGAGACTCCGCGTCAGTGTGGCCATATCGACATTTCTGCCCACTTCAAGAAGTGGGATGAACTCTTCACCGGCCAGCAGAAGCAGCTTCGCGGTTCGAAGGGCGGTGGATCTGCTTCGCTCAAGTTCGGTAACGTGACCGAAGTGATGCTCATGACCGAAGCGGGTGGCAATGCTACGGGTTCCGTGGACTACACTTACTTCAATATGGTCGACAATGCCACGTCGTCGCCGACTTCTAGCGGTTCTGCGCCGAAGTCCAGCTCATCTGTGGCAAAGTCTAGCTCTTCTCAGGGTGGTGGCCAGACGGTTGTGACTGATGTTTGCAAGGCCACAGATATGGGCCATCCTGGCAATGGCAACAATGTGAGCGGCAACAAGGTTGGCTCCATTAGTGGAACACCCTGGGGCTACGAACAGTGGTATCAGGGTGGTAACGCCTCGATGACCTACTATAACAACGGTACGTTCAAGGCCAACTGGAGTGGCTCTAGCGACTACCTGACTCGCGTGGGTTACCAGTACAACGGCAACGGAATCGACCACAAGTCGAAGAATTTTGCAGTCGATTACAAGTACACCAAGACAGGTAACGCCTCTTACGGCTACATCGGCGTGTATGGTTGGACCAAGAATCCGGAAACCGAATACTACATCGTGGACGACTGGTTCAGTAAGCCGAACGAACAGTATGTGGGTGAAAAGTTCGGCGAAATCACGGTGGATGGCGCCAAGTACTCCATCCATGCGTTCCTCCGCCAGCAGGAACCCTCCAAGTCGGGCACTTCTACGTTCGTGCAGTTCTTCAGCATTCGCGAGACTCCGCGTCAGTGTGGCCATATCGACATTTCTGCCCACTTCAAGAAGTGGGATGAACTCTTCACCGGCCAGCAGAAGCAGCTTCGCGGTTCGAAGGGCGGTGGATCTGCTTCGCTCAAGTTCGGTAACGTGACCGAAGTGATGCTCATGACCGAAGCGGGTGGCAATGCTACGGGTTCCGTGGACTACACCTACTTCGACATGACCGACAAGTACGAGGCTCCGAAGTCCAGTTCTTCTATAGTCAAGTCCAGCTCCAGCGGCAGTGTTAAATCCAGCTCTAGCCGTGGCGGGTGGAACTGGGGCCGCAGCAGTAGCGCTACGGATGCTCTCCCGTTCATGACCCAGGCTCTCGCGACTATGGATGGTCAGTTCATGGTGTTCGACATGCAGGGTCGCTCTCTTGGCGCAATTGATGTGCCGGCCGGTTCTACGGTTGCATCTGCCATCAAGGCGAAGTTCAAGAATACGGGCATCTACCTTGTGAAGCAGGGCAAGACCTTCCTCCGCGTGAAGGTGACTCCGTAAAAAACGCTTAATCTTCAGATACTCCTGAACGAGATTCCCTGCGAAAGTGGGGAATTTCCGCTAAAAACGGCAATTTTTTGCTCGTTGCGCGTTGTTTTTTGCAACAACGCCTTTTTATTGATTGTATTCCAATTTGGAGTGTACAGATATATCTTTAGGGCAGAAACCTAAACATTCAGGAGTTAGAAAATGAATAGGAGCTTTAATAAAATTATCAAGATGGGGATTGCCATAGCAGCAATTTCGTCATCCATTTCCTGGGGGCAGACTACCCTTAACTGCTCTAATGGCACGTCCCAAAAGTTTGGTAGCGGCTCTGGCTATGATTACGAACTCTGGAGCCAGAATGGTGCCGGTAACGCAACTATGACGCTTCACCCAAGCACCGAAAATGGTGGTGCTTTCGAAGTTGAGTGGAGTGGTACTATCAATATGTTGGCCCGTTCCGGAAAGCGTTGGGGGTCTAACTCCAATGTTACCGTACAGAATGTGGGTAATATTACCGCCGAATTTGAAGTGGAATGGAGCTCCTCCGACAACGTGAAATATGTCAGTGTCTATGGTTGGGGCTATTACGACCAGCAGGACATTCCCAGTGGTTTCAGCAATGAAATTGAATACTACATTGTCCAGGATCGCGGAAGCTACAATCCTACCTCGGGCGGTAAAAAGTTTGGTTCTGCAACTATCGATGGTATTAGCTACGATTTCTATACGACCGACCGTATTCAGCAACCTTCTCTTTCGGGCACCAGCACCTTTAAGCAGTATTGGTCCATCCCGTCGAATCCGAGCCAGCATCGCACCAAGGGAACCATTTCTATTTCCAAGCACTTTAGCGAATGGGCTAAAGCGGGTATGAAGATGGGTAGACTGTATGAAGTTGCTTCCATGAAAATTGAATCCTACACCGGAAATACGGGCTCTGCAAAGGGTTATGCTAAAGTTAAGAAGAACCTGCTGAAAATTGGTGGCAGTGCCGATGAACTTGCCCTCAATGTAACTGCATCTCCGGCTGCTGCAGGTACGGTGACAAAGAGCCCCAGCGCTAACTATTATGCTCCCAAGACAACTGTACAGCTCACCGCCAAAGCCAACGAAGGCTGGAAGTTTGTGGGTTGGGAAGGTGCTGTTACCGGCACTACCGAAACCATTTCTGTAACCATGGACAAGGAAAAGGATGTGGTCGCCAAGTTTGAATTGGTCGGCGAAACCACAGTGAACCTTCTTAAGGATGGTGATTTCCCGAGCGGCAGCGTGATTTCTACAAACAACGATGCATCTTGGTTCCTGGGTCAGGGTACAAACTGGGGTAACTCTGCTGCAAAGACATCTGTTTCTGGTGGCACGGCTACGGTTGACGTTACCACTATTGGTACAGAAAGTTACCAGCCGCAGCTTGTTCAGTACAATCTGGCTCTTGATAAGGGCATGAAGTACAAGTTGTCCTTTAAGGCTAGCGCTGATGTAGATCGCAAGATTGAAGTTAATTTCCAACAATCCGTAGACCCCTGGGGTGCATACGCCACTAAGGAATTTGACATCACCACTACGGAACAGGAATACACATTTATCTTTGCTATGGAAGAAGATTCTGATGATGCCGCTCAGTTTGCCATCAATTTGGGACAAGCTACAGGTACAGTCAAGATTAGTGACGTCAAGCTGGTGTTCACCACTGCTGAACCGGGTTCCGAAGGTGGTGAAGGCACGACTGTGATTGCCCGACCGGTCAGCATGAACAACATCGCCCGTACCGTGCAGGTGTTCGACATGCAGGGCAAGTCCCTCGGCAAGGTGGAAATCTCCGTTGGCACGAGCGTTAACGAGGCTATCGCCGCCAAGTTCCAGAAGTCCGGCATCTATATGGTGAAGGATATCCAGGGCTTCAAGAAGGTGCGCGTCATTAACCGCTAGCAGATGTCATCCCCGCGAAGGCGGGGATCTTCTCAAGTTCTTTTTTATCCCCGCCCTGTGGCGGGGATATAATTTTTTAGCACCGTAAGGTGTGCTCAAAGACACTTGTGTCGCATTTCCCTATTGACTTGCCCCCCTCTAAAAGTTAAATTAAGTCTAGTAGATTTTTTTATTGCGAGGTTTATCTGTGAAAAAGATATCCATCTTTGCCCTGGCGTTTTTCGCCATTTTTGCTTTGGCTTCCTTCGGGTTTGCCTACGACCTGACTGGCAACGGTTACGGTGCCGTGCAGAAGGCCCGCCCCTCCATCGCCTTCGTGCTCACCACCTGGGAAAAGAAGGGCGCGGAAGTCACTACCGAGGTGACCCACTCCGAAAGCGAGGAAACCGTTTCGGAAAGTTCTGCCGAAGACGAATCGGGCAAGTCCACCAAGGCACGTGCGAAGACGACTGCAGTAACGACCGAGGCAACCTACAGCGAGGATATCTGGACAAAGATTCCCGACGCCCAGATTGTCGACAAGTTCCAGCAGCAGTTCGTGAAACAGCAGTTCAACGTGAAGTCTTCCGACATGGCCCGCAACATTGCCCTGGCGCCCTCGCTTGCAAAGACCGGCGTGAACCCTTCTGACCGCGCTGCCGTCAAGAAGTATGCCGAGAAGGAAGGCGTAAACTTCGTTGCCCGCGGTGAAGTCGCGGTGACCAGCTACATGAAGGTAAAGGGCAACAAGATTAAGGCCTCGCTCCAGATTGGGGTCGAGGTTATCGATGTGAATTCGGGCGAGGTGATTGCCGCGTTCTCGAACGGCGTGCATACCGTTGCCACAAGCAAGGAAGTTGCCCGCAATGGCGGCATTAACAAGGCTGCCGTCATTGCTGCCCGCACGCTTTCGGAACAGGTGATGGAAGCCTGGATCAATGCGGCCGACAACGGCTCGCAGTTTGTGGTGGAACTTCGCAAGATGAAGTCCGCCCGCAGCCAGAAGATTCCGTTCGAGAAGGCGCTCAAGGGCGTCGTTACCATCAATTCGCAGACCCAGCCCGCAAAGGATGTGGTGACCTACTCCGTGACGTTCAAGGGGTCTAAGGGCGATCTCGGCACGGCGATTCTCGAGGCGATTGGCGACAAGCCCGGCTTCGACGAGAAGTCCTTCGACGGTCCGCATGATATCGACGGTAAGGTTGTTTTTGAATTCTTGAAGTAGGCGAGCGAGCCTGACTTGCAAAGGAGTTTTTAAATAATGAAGAAGATTTGGCTTTCCGCAATCGCTTCCGCTGCGTTTGTGTTTATGTCGTGCGCCTCTTCTGGCCCGCACGTGGATGCCTTTAACCGCGCGCAGAAGGCGTACAATGACGGTAAGGATGACAAGGCTATTGCCGAGGCTCTCGAGGCCCTGAAAATCAAGCCCGACTACAAGCCCGCCATCGAGTTTTTGAACAAGACGTTCGACGACGTGATTGCCGCAAAGAACGATACGATTGCGATGTTCAAGAAGCGCGACGACCCGAACCCCAAGCGCTGGGACAAAATCGTGTTTATGGAAGAGCAGAAGGCCGATTACGCGAAGCAGCTGAAGCTTATTGCCCGCCGTAACGACAAGCTCAAACTGAGTGTGGAAGTCAATCCCGAAGATATCAAGGTCGCCCGCGACAGTGCTGCCGCATCGCACTATGCCGCAGGTCTCGAAAAGATGAACGGGCGAGGCAAGGCTGCCCAGCAAGAAGCCGCAGTCCACTTCCGCAAGGCATTCACCTACCATGCCGACTACGAAGATTCCAAGCAGCTCTATGCGGAATGCAAGAAGCGCGGCACGGTGCGCGTAGCGGTTGACCCGTTCAACAACGACTACAGTGGCCGCATGGATGCCGCCCTGATTGCCGAACTCCAGAAGAACAAGGAAGCCTCCGAGTTCCTGCAGTTCCTGACGCGCGCCGACCTGGACCGCATTCTCGAGGAGCAGACGCTTGCATCTTCGGGCGATTTCAAGGAAGGCGAGGGCGATGAAATGATGGGCAATCTCCGTACCGCGGAATTCCTCATCGCGGGTTCCATCGAGAAGCACGTGTGTTCCGACGACGAAAGTGCGGTGGAACGCGACCGTGAAGAGAAGGAAAATGCCGCCCGAGTGAAGGTCGGCAGCCACCAGGAATGTGAAAGGCTCAAAAACGGTAAGCGCCGTTGTTACGACGTGAACGACTATGCCAACGTGTATGCCACAATCATTACCGACTCGCTCACGAAGAAGGCCTCGACCTCTGGCTTTATCCAGATTCTCGACTTCAAGACGGGCGAAGTCAAGAAGAAAACCGACGTGCGCGTAGGCGTGATGTCGTCGGGTATAGTGGCGGGCTGTTCCGGCGACCCGCGTGCGTACAAACCCATCTGCAAGCACACCGAAATCACGCTCCGCTCTTGCAGCGAGATGAACGACCAGATGACGGTCGATTTTGCGCGCAAGGCCGTGGCCGAGATAACTAAAGTTACCAAGGAACTGACCAAGTAGTGCGGTTCGGGGTAGATTATTTCTAATTTTTGATAAATAACACCTATATAAGGAGAAAATCCGATGAAAAAGATGTTCCTCGCTCTCGCTGCGGCAAGCCTTGTCAGCACGATGGCTTTTGCACAGGACGACTACGACTACGGTGACGATTACGGTACCGAAGCCTCCACCAGCAGCGATGACGGCTACACCGATATGGACAGTGGCGACAAGGCCACTACCGAAGAAAAGCCTGCATCTGATGTTGAATACAAGAACATGGACGAAGGCAAGAAGGTAAGCCGCGACGAAGGCACGAAGCCGGCATTCTTCGACAGGCCGTTCAACATGGCCGCACACATTGGTTTGGGTTTGGGTTCCTTCTGGAATGTCCCTGACCAGTTTGACAATGAGCAATGGCGTGAGTTTGCTAATGCGGACTCTAATCCGTACGACGAATGGCTCGGCTACAGCGTGTCCTTCGGTATGGCATTCAACTATCGCATTATGGAAATGTTGAGTGTATCTCCGGAATTCAACCTCGGAATTAGGGGCTTTGTCCGCAACCTGGACTCCTACTACAGCTGGTGGTACGATACCTATGTTGATGTTAACGAAGATATATTTATGTTCGATATCGAACTTCCGATTCTGCTTCGTGTGATGCCTGTTCATCAGGTTTATTTCGAAGCCGGTCCTCAGTTTACGCTGAAACTTGTGGCGAACCACTCTATTGATTACGTTGATAGCTACAGCGACGAAACGATTTACAGCGATGACAAGGGCTCTTGGGATTGCTCTACGTTCTTTGTCTCCCTTGTTGTCGGTGGCGGCGCTACTCTAGACATTGACGGAAAGCTTTTCGATATCGGTATCCGCTTCATTATGGATATGACCAAGTTGCAGAAGGACGATACGGACTACATGGATCTCAATGGTTCCACTTTCAAGGACGAAACCAAGATGTGGACACTCCAGTTTGTTGTCAAGTACTGGATCTAACCCCAAAAAAATTTGAACAGAGAAGCCCCGCAGTAATGCAGGGCTTTCATTTTATCGGGGGGCGACATCTGCTTTTGCTGCAAAAAAATCCCCGCTTGCACGGGGATTAAATGTGTTTACGCGGCTATCAGAAGCCGTTTGATTTTTACTTGATCGTCGAGGTGAGGCGGAAGGCGAGGCCCACGTCGCTCATCTCGTTTTCGCTGTAGACGCTGAACTGGAGCCTCGAAGATCCAATCTTCTTGTTCCATGCAACCGTCCATGCCCAGTCGTCGTAGGTGTGCTCGGTTACGGCGTACAGGTTGTCGCGCTTGTTGATGTATTCCCATTCCACCATGAGGTTGCTCATGAGCGTGCTCAAGATTCCGCTCTTCGGGGCGAAATCGACACCCAGGTAGAACGGCTGGAAGTATATGCCCGGCAGGTAGTACTTGGTTTCGGGGGCGATGTAGTTGCTTGCGTCCGTATTCAGGTCGTCGTCCTGTGTGTACACGCAGGCATATTCGCCGTACACGCGGAACATCGGGAGGACGTTGTAGCTTGCGTAGGCTGCCACGCGGTGAGTTACGTAGGCGGTGTTCTGCAGGACGTCGATGAGGTTTCCGCGGTAGGCGACCTTCACTTCGAGCGGGAAGGTAAACTTCATGTCTTCTTCCACGCGCAGGTAGCCGCGGTTAGCGTTGCCGTCCTGCGTGGCGAGCATGGCAGTGAGGTTGCTGAGCCCGTGGTTCCAGCCGAGTTCAAGGGCGTTGTGGCTGTAGTCGCGCATCCAGAGACCGCGCTTGGTCAGGTCCTTGTCTACGTAGGTACCGAAGTGGGTGGACTGCGACCAGTCTGTCTTCCAGCGACCAATCTTGAGGTTGAGCTTGTCGCTGTCGCCCAGATTCCACTTGTAGTTCACCCAGTAGAGATCGGCGAGAATCTTGTCGTACATTTTGCCGTCAATCTTGTTGCCGAATTCCGGCGCGAAGATGCGCAGCATGATAAGCCCGTCGAGGTTTTCACTCTTGTACTGGCCGCCCACGTTGGCGCGAATCCAGCCGCTGCTGAAGTTGTGGTCTTCGTCGGCGATGGACTTGGTAACCTGAGTCTGCACGTTGCCCTTGAGGCCGAACTCGCCGTCGATGGCGAATGCGGAGGTGGCGAGCCCCATGGTCAGGAGTGCTGCCGCAATCTTTAGGTGTTTCATCGTTTCTCCTATGATGGCCACGCGGTTCCCGTGGCTCCTTATTGTTTCCGCGCGTAAAGATAGAATTTGGCACCTGTTTTGGAAATGCCCTCTTTCCCCATTTGTCGCGTTTTTTTTATCTTTGTCGCGGATTATTGATTATGGATGAGGTGTGTATGCCCGTTTTTTTCCGCTTGACTACTGCTCTCTGCGCGTGTGCCGCAATTGGCCTTATGGCTCCGGCCCTTTCTGTTGCCGGTGAACTTGCTCCCAACAAGACGCACGCAGTTCTGAATGTCACCTACACGAATTACGACGATGTTCCGCAGGCAAGGAAAAAGCTTGTGTTTCAGGGCCAGAAGAAGCCCAAGAACAAGATTACCGTAGTTACCGACATGTACGGCGAGGCCGCCTTCATGATTCCGCGCGAAGATTCCTACACGGTGCTCTGCGAGAGCCTTACGGGACCGTTCGAATGCGGTACGACGCCGTATGTTTCTCTGACGGCGAGCACGGGCGGCATTACGGTGCTTTTCGACGATACGCGTGCGGAACTGACGGGCGTGAACTTCAAGGCGGGCAGCGCGGAACTTATCCCGAACTCGCTCAAGACTCTCGACAACGCCATTGCGGGGCTCAAGAGGAATGCGAAGGCGAAAGTCGAAATCGAGGGTCACACGAGTAGCGAAGGCAGTGACCAGCTGAACCAGAAACTTTCTGAGGACCGTGCGAACAGCGTGATGGAATACATGATTCGCAAGGGAATTTCTAAGGACCGCGTGACTGCGGTGGGCTATGGCTCCAGTCGCCCGAAGGCGGACAACGGCACCGAGGCGGGCCGCAAGCAGAACCGCCGCATCGAAATCCGCGTCGTGAACCCGGACGAAGTGAACGCAAAAAGCGAGTAGTAAAAGCGGGCCCGGCCCTAGATGGAGCGGATTCCGTCGTCGCTTATCGTAATTTTCCCTTCGCGGAAGAGCCCGCCGATAATCTTCTTGAAGGTCTTTTTAGAGATGCCGAATTCCTGGCGTATGGTCTCGGGGTCGGTGTGGTCGCCGTAGGGCAAAAAGCCGCCGGCTTCTGCTAGTTTGTTCAGAATGGCGCTCGGGGCGTCGCTGTTGATTACGCCCTTGTAGCCCACGGGCGTGAGGTTCAGCGTAATCTTTCCATCATTTGTGATGCGCTGGATAAACCCGGGCATGGTATCGCCGATGTATATGCGCTGCATTCCCGGGGTAAGCATGAGCCTTCCCGTGTAGCGGTAATCGACCAGGAAGTCGACGTATTCGCGGGTCACCTCATAGGCGGCAAGTTCCACGCGCTGGCCCACGTGCAGGTCCTCGGTGTCGTAGTCGATAAACGTCTTGATTTTTTCGGTGGCGACAAGTCTTCCGCTCTTCTCGTCCACAAGAATGTAGACCACGCAGCGGTCGCCTTCCACGAGCTCGCCGAGCTGCTGCTTGTAGGGGAGGAACAGGTCCTTGTTTAATCCCCAGTCCAGGAACGCGCCCACGCGGTTCACGTCCTTGACGGTAAGTACCGCAAATTCGCCCGCCTGCGCGAACGGCTTGTCGAGAGTCGCAATGGGGCGGTCCTCGGAATCCATATAGACGAAGACGTCAATGATTTCGCCCTCTTCGAGCGTGAACTGGTTCTTGTTTCCGGGGAGGAGCACGCGGCCTCCGGTCTCGAGTTCCAGGTAGAAACCCTGGGGCATGACTGCATCGACGCGCGCGCGGTTAATCTTTCCGATTTCCATATTGGCCTTTCCGTTCTGGTGCCCGACGTTGTTATTTCGCGGGGTTATGGTCGCGACCATCCGCGACATCAAAAATATAGGATTTTACGGGGACGTGCTCGGGGCTATCTCGGCGAGAGGCAGAACCTTGCAGTGCCGCACGAACCGGAGTGTCTCCTTTTCGCCCTTTTCGGCAAGAAGGCGCAGCAGGTACAGGAGTTTCCGGTAGGTATTTTCCGTCATTTTCTCCTTGGCGGTGCTTTTCTCGAGGTACTCGAGCGGGGAACGCTGCGTGTAGCCTGCCTTGTTGTAGGTCTTCGAGGCGGCGATGCGGTCGCAGAACATTTCCTTGATGTAGCGGTCGGGCATGTCCATCGGCACTATTTTCTTGGTGGCGAGTTCGTAGTCGTACCAGAATTCAAAGTGGTGCTTGTTCCTGCCCTTGTGGTGCATCCACGCGAGGCTCATTCCCGTATCGCGGCGCTCCCCGTTGTTCGGGGATTCCTTGCCGCTGTAGTAACGCGCTCCCGGAATGAACTCCGTAGGCGAATATTTCGAGAGGTCGTGGAAGAGTCCCTGGAACCCGATTCCCGCCTTGAAGCAGAGGCGCACGACCTCGTTCCTGTGCTTTGTGATGGTGATAAAGTGGCGTATTGGGTGGAACATGCGAAAAAGATAAAAAATGCCGACGGGCGGGCAAATAGAAATTATATTTCAGTCATGAATTCCTCAGTTGATTTTATCGGCGATATACACGGGCACTGCACCGAGTTGCGGCTGTTGCTGGCAAAGCTCGGGTACGAGGAATCAGGAGGCGCATTCCGCTATCCGGGTGGAGAGCGCTCTGTCGTGTTTTTGGGCGACTACATCGATCGCGGGAGCCAGTCGCGCGAAGTGATTGACCTGGTGCGGGCCATGCGCGACGCAGGTTCGGCGGTCGCCCTGATGGGGAACCACGAATTCAATGCGCTCTGCTTCTGGCAACTGAACGGCGCCGGCGGCTCTCACGTGATACACTGCATCCCCGGGGGCTACCTGCGCGAGCACAGCTTCAACAAGGTGGCAATCCACACGAGGACGGTTGAAAGCTACAAGGGGCGCAAAAAGGAATTCGAGGACATGCTCGACTTCTTGAAGACGCTTCCGTTCTTTATCGAAGAGGATTCGTTCCGGGCCCAGCACGCCTGCTTTGACTTGGGTGCCGCACGTACGCTGGATGCCGCGGGCATACGCAGCTTTACCGACGGGAATTTTGACGAACTTATTGCACGCGCGAACGACCAGTTTAACGAATACGATGATTCACTCTTTGATCCGATAAACTACTTCTTGAAGGGGCCCGAGATGAACTTGCCCGACGGGATTACGTTCCGCGATGGGGAAGGCGTGCTCCGCAAGCGGGCGCGGGTAAAATGGTGGATTGACCCGAAGGGCTGCAGTCTGCGGGAACTTGCCTTCCAGCCGGGAGTGGAACTGCCGGCCTGCGATGCGCCCGCGGAAGTCCTTGGGCATGGCTATTACGGCGAGAACGAACGGTCCGTGTTCTTCGGACACTACTGGCTTACTGGCCTCCCGAAGCTTATACGCGACAACGTGTGTTGCCTGGACTACAGTGTGGCGGGTTACCGTGGCGATGGACGGCTTGTCGCTTATCGTTTTGATGGCGAACAGAAACTCGACGAAAGCAAGTTCGTTTGGGTGGAGGCTGTTTAGACGAAAGTGGAAAGACGAAGAACGAAAGAATTTTTGAAAAAGTTGGCTTCGCTGAAGGTGACTGTGGTTTTGCTTGTCGCGTTCCTAGTGCTCACGTTCTGGGGAACCCTGGCGCAGGCGAATGCGGAGGCGGCGGGTTATCCGGCATCGATCGCGGTAGATCGCTTCTTTGACAGTTACTTTATATGGGCACTGGGCATTGTGCCGTTGCCCGCGTTCAAGAGTATCGCAATTCTTGCGTGCGTGAACCTTGTCGCTAGTATGGTTTTCCGGATGCCCCGAGGCTGGAAGAACGCGGGCCTCTGGCTCATGCATGTTGCCCTGCTCGTGTTGCTTGCGGGTGGTGTTGTCGGGAGTGAAATCAAGCGGGAGTACAACGGGTTCGAAGTGCTTTTTTTGAATTCGGTAGAACTCCCTGATTCTAGCGGAACTGCGCAAAAGCTCAAGTTCTATGCGGCAGACGATAGCCTGGGCGCAGAGCCCGCGAATCTGGATGAATCCGTTTTGCTCGCGGGTTGGCCCTACTACGTGCATTTCCGGGGTGACCTGCCTATGTCGAAGGACAAGGTCATCTCGATGTACAAGGTTTATTACGACCCGTTTCACTTTGTGCCGTACGCATTCATGGTGCTGTTCCTGTTGGGAGCGGTGTTCCATTATGTGGTGCAGGTGCGCAGTGCGCGGAAGAGCGTTGCGCAAACGTCGGCGGCTTGTATGGGCGCAAAAATCGTGCCGTTGCTGGCACTTGTGATGTTTGCGATGCTGATGAATGCACGTGCGGATGAGATCCCGAGTGATGCCTTGGTACGGTTCTCGGTGGGGCGTGACGCCCCGGTGATTGTGGATGGCGTAGTGCGCCCGTTCGATTCGTTTGCCCGCGGTTTCCTCGATGATTTGAGCGGGCGCGTGACATTCAAGTGCGGGAATGTACCATACTGCGAAAGGCTGGAGGTGCGAAAGCTCTCTGCCGAGAACGTCGTGCGTCTGATTCTGAACAATCCCGAAGAGGCGAAAAACCTTGCTCTGTTCAAGGTCTTGCGCAGTGATGTGCTGGAAGCCTTGCGTTTGCCGGCTGATTCTCGCTATGTAAGTTATGCGGAGTTGGCGCCATCGCGGAACTTGCTGGAACTCTATGCGAGCCGGGATGACAGCCATCCGGCAACATCCGAAATGAAGCGGCTTTATGCGAATGTGCTGCAATATGAAGCGGTGAAAAATGGAACTGCGTTTTCCATTGTCGAGGAATCTTCTTCGGAGTCGGTGACGGTTGATGAAAACCGGCTTGCGGCGGAAGTGTTTTACCACAAGGCGAATTTTGCATTGATTGCCTTTATCTTGGCGTTTATCGCCTGCCTGCTTGCTTCGTTGAATATGATTTTCAGGTCGCGGAAGTTGGATGTTGCCGCAAATTTGGCCTGCATCGCGACGGCAGGAATACTCTCGGTTCTGTTTGCCTTGCGCACGTATGTAGCTGCCCGCGTTCCGCTTTCTAGTTTGTACGAAATCGTGTTGCTCGTGGCTATGCTATTGATGGCGTTCGAATCGGGTGCGTTTATATTCTGTAAGCGCCGCACGTTCTCGCTCATGATTCCCGTGACGTTCATGGCGGCTCTCCTTTTGTTCTTCGCAAAATTTGTGCTGGAACCGGGCGATACCTTCCGGCCGATTCCTGCCGTATTGAATTCCTCGGTTTTCCTCACGATACACGTGTTCACGATTGCGCTCGGATTTGCGGGCATGCTTCTTTCGGGAGTTGTCGCGCACATGGCGCTGTTCCGCGCATCTTCAGAACGGACCCCGCTCGATTCGCTCCTGTATGGCACGCTCGTCTTTGGCGCGGTATTCACGATGCTTGGTACGCTCCTGGGCGGCGTGTGGGCCGATTTCGCATGGGGTCGCTTCTGGGGGTTCGACCCGAAGGAATGTGGTGCGCTTTTTGTAATCCTGTGGGCGATGCTCCTGCTTCATTTGCGTGTTGGCCGCCTGGTGGATACGCACGGATTTGCCTTGCTCAACTGCTTCAACGTAATCGTGACGTTCCTTTGCTGGTTCGGCGTGAACTTGCTCGGGGTTGGCCTGCACAGTTACGGGTTCCAGGGTGGAACCGCCATGTGGCTTGCCATATTTGTGGCGGTCGATGTGCTGCTTATCGTGCTTATTGAACGTCTTGTCGCGCGACGCTCCTGAAAAAAACTCTGCACCGGAGTAATTTTATATATTCGTGCCAAAAGGAGGCATGGAACATGCAGATTGTAACGACAGATTTTATTACGGGCAAGAAAATTGAGACTATCCAGGTGGTGAAGGGCAGTGTCGTGTTCAGCAAGAACGTGGTGCGCGATATCTTTGCGGGCCTCAAGACGATTATCGGTGGCGAAATTGCCGGTTATACTGAGATGCTGAACGACGCCCGCAACATCGCGATGCAGCGCATGATAGAGGAAGCGTCCCGTATCGGTGGTGACGCTGTGGTAAACGTGCGGTTTGCGACGTCATCTGTCATGGCGGGGTCGTCAGAAATTATCGTGTACGGGACTGCCGTGAAATTCAAGTAAAGTTTGTTAAAGTGTTTGCTTCAAGAGTCTATTCACACGTTCACACATTCACTTCGTTCGAGTGTTCACTTTGTAAATAGCCCCTCTACGCAAAGAACACAACATTTGCTCCGGCAGAAACTAGTTTATCGCAAGGGATTTGCAATAGGCGGGTTCTGCAGAAGTCCTTGTGACTGTTAGTCCCTTCGGACTTCTACGAAAATCAATAGGGATTTAAACATCGGAGAGGGTGTTATTCGTATAAGGCCTTCACGAGGCCTGTTTTTTTTGAAGGATGTGCTTCAAGAGTCTATTCACACGTTCACACATTCAAGCAACAGCAAATTGCTAGCGGGTTTGCCGTTCACGAATTTCGTTTATTGCAATATTCGGTTTACTTGCTTCTCTTTGCTCGAACGGCAAGTCTTACGCCGTCGGCGGCGCTCGTGACGATTCCGCCGGAATAGCCCGCGCCTTCGCCGAGCACGAATAGCCCCTGCGTGTTGACACTTTCGAGCGTGTCGTTGTTGCGCGTGATGCGTACCGGCGAACTCGTGCGCGATTCGGGGGCGACAATCAGCCCCTGCTCGATAAATCCAGGAATCTTGCGGTCAAAATTCTGGAAACCTTCGGCGAGCGAACTGCAGATTTTCTTGTCGAGCCAGTCCCACATGTTGCAGGTGACAAGCCCGCAGGGGTAAGTCGTTTTGGGCAGGTTGCGGTCTGCGTGGTGGGCGAGGAACGCCTTGATGGTCTGTGCGGGGGCTGCGTAGCTTTTGCCGCCCACGTCAAATGCATCACGCTCTGTCTTGCGCTGGAAATCGAGCCCGCCGAAGGTCGTTTCGCTCGCCTCTACGGGTACGACAATCGCACCGTTTGCGGTGTGGCCGTTGCGGCGGCTGTAGCTCATGCCGTTGGTGGCGAGCGTTCCCGGTTCCGATGCGCAGGGCACCAGCACGCCACCCGGGCACATGCAGAAACTGTAGGCGCTGCTCGTCTTGTTTAGTGTCGGGGTGGCGAGAAAATATTCTGCGGCTCCCGTGAGGCGCGTGTCGACGCCCTTCCCGAGCTGGCGCAGGTTGATAAGTGCCTGCGGGTGTTCTACGCGTACGCCCATCGCGAACGCCTTGCTTTCGAGCGCAACCCCGCGGGCTGCCAGGAGTTCATAGATCCCGCGGGCGGAATGCCCCGTGGCAAGGACCAGCGCCTCGCACTTTTGCCAGCGGGCGGCGCTGTTTAATGCCGGCGCGCTGTTTAACGCGTGCGTCGAACCCGCTACGCTGTTTAACGCGTGCGTCGAACCCGCTACGCCGTTTAATGCCTGCGACACACTTGCAACATCGCGCATCTTGATTGCGGCAATGCGCCCATCTTTTATCTCCACATCCTCAAGCGCGGTATTGAAGTGTATCTTCCCGCCGAGACGCGCAATCTCCGCGCGAATCTGGCGCAGCATCAGCACGAGCCTGTCGGTACCGATATGCGGCTTCGCGAACGTCACGACGTTTTCATCCACGCCGAATTCCACCATGTCGCGCAGGACTGTTTCCGAGAAGATATTGCGGCTGCGGGTATTGAGCTTGCCGTCGCTGAATGCGCCGGCCCCGCCTTCGCCGAACAGTACGTTGGAATGCTCGTTGAATTTCCGTTCGGCGAAGAACCTGCGGATGTCGCGGAAACGCTCCTCTACGGGTTTGCCCTGCTCGTACAAGTCTACGGTAAATCCGCGACGCAGCAGGTGGAGGGCTGCCCACAGCCCTGCGGGGCCCGCCCCGATAACATCCACGTGACTTGCCATCGGAACACTGCCTGTAAGCGGGTCGCTTTCGAGAGTTTCGCGTTCCCGTGAAGCCGCAATTAGCCCGCGGGCCGCATTGCCCGAAGCTCGCAGCGGGCGTTCCGTTTCAAAAATTACGTTGTAGCTCCAGTGGGGTGCGCCCTTCCGGCGGCTGTCCAGCGCGAACCGCTCCACTTCCAGGTTGAAAATCTGTTCTGGGTTCAGGCGAAGTTCACGCGCCAGCGCACTGCGTACTTCGCCCTTCTTTTCGAGGGCGACAGGCAATTCTCTGTAGCGGTACGTGAACATCAGTGTCAAAAATAAAAAAAGCGAGCCCTTCGGCCCGCTTCAAGAATTCCCTTTATTCGTTAAAACACGCCGTGAGCAACAAAGCCCCAGTTATTAAACTGGGGCGGTTCGAGAGTGAGCGCTAACCGGAGTAATTTAATACCCTAGTTAAGCGCGAACGGTCAGTATACAAAATGTGCGTTCACGCCCAGGTAGATATCGTTGTATTCGTTGCTCAGGTTGTCCGGGCGGAAGTAAATCGCCGTGCCGGTATACCATTCCGTGTAGAAGCGCTTGTTGTGGTTCACGCGCAGGTTCACGCCACCGAGGATGTCGGTTTCGGTCTCGTCGTACGATTCGTCTTCTTCTTCCCAGTCGGTAGTCATGTAGCGGAAGCCTGCGTTCACGCCGAGCACAAAGAAGTTGTTCTTGAACGGCATCTCGAATTCGTCTTCGATGGTGATTTCGAATTCGCTCATGTCGTCGCGGTTGTAGCTCTTGAAGCGCGGAGTGAGCGAGAACCTGTTCTGGAGAATCGGAAGCGTCGTAGTTACCGACATGGGGTAGGTCTGTTCAAAATAGTCAGAGCCGCCGAAGTAGTAACCCAGCTTGTCCCATGTCGTGTTTTCGAGATCCATGTCCTTGATCAGGCTATCCCTGTGGAACTTGGAACCGTCGGTACGGTATGTCCACTGTCCTCCGACCTTGAACACGGAATTGTATGCGCGGATCGATGTTCCCAGATTCCAGGTGTGCTTGAAGAGTCGTTCCTGGAATCGTGTCGCAAGGAACGGCTCCTTGGCCAGGGCCACGTATTCGCTCCAGCGCTCGGCATCCACGTATGACGTATCATCGACATCGACAATCATCGTTGTGTCACGTCCCTTGCGGGCATTGAACCAGTCGTCCTTATAAATGCCGTCTTCGAGCGTGTAGTTGTAGTGCAACTGGAACGGCCTGTATTGGGTCTTGTATTCGAAGTTGTAACCCACGCTCACGTCCACATTCTTGTTGATCTTGAACGAGTTGTCGATGCCTGCGTTTTGGATGTACTTGGTGCGGTCGTTGTCAAGTTCGTGCTCGTCGAACCACTTGGAGTCCTCGTCGGGGAACAGGCCCCAGTGGGTACCTTCGCCAAGCCCGAAGATGTTCGTCTTGTTGCCCTTGGCTGCGTTCTCGACGTTAATCTGGTACGAAATTCCCAAATCCCAGAAGCCGAGAATGTCCTGCTCGATGCGGCCTCCGAATTCACGCGTGTCCGAAAGCTGGTTCGGGGAGCCAGCACTGTAGAAGTCTTCGCCCACGTACTTGATATGGCCATTGATGCTGGTCTTGTAGATGTTCCAGTTGAGCGATGCGCCAATGGCGAAGTTCTGGCTGCCCCAGTTGAGCCCGAGTACGCGGTCTTCGTCGCGGTCGTCTTCTTCGTCTCTCTGCACTTCCTTTGCTTCGCGGATAAGCGCACGGAGGGAGTCGCGCATTTCGCTCCTGCTGAGGGTCGTGTTGTCGCCGAAGATGTTTGCGAGTTCTGCATCGGAAAGCGAGTTGATGCGGTTCTGGTTCTGCATCAGCTGGCGCATGGTGCTGTACGAAACCGGAGTGATTCTCGCGTCGCTGAACACCTTGTTGATGGCGCGCTGGCGTGTTACGTCGGCGGTGTCGGCACGGCCCACTGCAATCTGTCCGTTAAGTTCGATATCGCCAGGGAAGAATAGCCAGTTACCGTCGGCGTAGAGCGTGAACGATTCCTGCATCGGGTCGCTCGTTGTCCACTTCTCGCTGGCACCGTCGCGGAGCAGCGGGTCCTTGAGTTCGTCGTTTGCGTAGAGTGCCCCGAACTTCGCGTCAAAGCGGCGTACCGGAGCCCACTTGATGAATCCTCCGTAGGCGAGGCGCTGGGCCTGGAGTTCGCCATCGTCAATGTAGTCGTTATAAAGGTAGGGGTGGCGTGCGCCTTCTACAAGGCTGCGCTGTGCTTCGCCGAAGAACCCGCCTAGCTGGAACAGGGGCTGGTCGGCATTGTTCTTCAAAAGCGAAAGTGTGTAGTCGATACCGAATATCGGCAAGCCAGCCATGTAGGTGTCGCCGCCCATGAGCTGGAAGTCACCGAGGGTCGCCCTGTTGTAGGCGTCGGTATAGGTGAGGGAGACTGGGTTCGGGGAGAACTTGTTCCACGAATCAATGGAGAGGTCTGTGTTGAATTCAATTGTTTTGCCATCAATAGACTGCATAAACATGTAGACACTGGCGCGTGAGGCGAGGCCCGGAACTTGGAAATTGTTGCTGAACTTATCGCCCGGTGCAATGGTGTCCGTGTCAATTTCGATTGTTTCGTCGCTGTCGTTCTTGCTCGTGTTCACGAAGTGGTATCCGGTTCCGAGCATTACGTTTCCGATAACGCTCCAGCGGGCAACCGTGGAGTCGCTCCTGGTTTCGGCTTCAAGCCTTTGCGCCACGATGTCGCCAATCTTGTCGGAAGCGCGGAGCGGCCTTTGCTCGATGCCCGGAATTTCGGGTGCGGGCGGGAGTGTGGATACTGTTGCTTCGGCCTGGTTGTCGAGATCGAGCGTATTGCCCTTGACGCGCTCGATGATTTCGGGCGCGAGAACTTCGGCAGAAGATACACCCTGCCCGTTCTTCGTGATTTCGGTGTTGTTGAACGTGATGAGGCTGTTCGCCATGTTGAGCAAGCCGACTTCGTTATCCTCGATCTTGGAGGAAGAAACGTGCGCTTCGGCGAGTTCGGAATTCATGATGGCGACCTTGTTCTTTTCGAAGGTGGCTCGGTCGATAATTGCGTTTGCGTAATTTGCAACCTGCAATGCGACAGGGTTGTTCCTGAATTCAACGTCGCTCACCGCGATGGATGCGTTGCGCGCATAGACACCGCGAACCGAAGTGTTCTCGATTTTTGCATCCTTTATGTCCATCGAGCCGTTTTCGACGGCAATGCCGACGGCCGCGTCGCTAATCTGCACGTTGCGGATTTCTGCACGCTGGTCGCCCGTGATGGTTACGCCAAGCCAGTCGCCTGCCTTGGGGCGGTCGTAGGCCGAACGGAACGTGACCGGGGAAACTGCGGAACCGGCGATGACCAGCTGGCCCTTGTTCACCTGCAGGCCGGTGCCGGGCTTGAAGTAGATGATTACGCCCGGTTCAACGACGAGGCTCATGTTGGGAGAAACGATAAGCATGTCGGTCGCGAGATAGGGCGACTTGTCAAGTTTCAGGAACCCATGAATGTCTCCGGCAATCTCGGTACCTTCAAGAAGTGTGGGCGGGGGAGTTGTCGTGTCGGCGACGAATCCGCCTGTTGCAGAATCTGCGGGTGCCACGGCGGCGACGGTGCTGTCCGGAGCCTTTTGCGCCGTATCGGCGGGCACGGTCGCTGCGGTTTGTTCTGCGGCTGCAGGGGCTGCGGCAACGGAATCGGGCTTGGCGGTGGTTTCGGGGGCTGCTTCTGCGGTTGTTGCAGGAGCGGTTTCTGCTGCGGGAGCAGCCGGCGCGTTAGTCGCCGGTGCGTTTGCCGCGGGAGCGGCCTCGGCGGCCGGTGCAGCTTCTGCGGGTGCCTGTTCTGCGGCTGCAGGGGCTGCAGCTTGTTCCGCCGTTGCAGGGGCCGCTGCTTGTACAGCAGGTGTGGCCTGCGCGGTAGCCTCGGGTGCTGCCGGTGCCTGTGCGAAGATTACTGCCGAACCGAGGGCGATGGTCGAAAGGAGAGTCTTGTATGCGTACTTCATTAGTTGGCCTTGTAAGTCTTGCCGGAGTTATACTTTTTGCCGTTCATCATTTCGACATAAATTTTGACAAAGGACGTTGTTCCGCGGGAAAGCGTTACCGGCACATCGTAGTCGAGTTCGGTAATCTGGTCTCCGGTCAGGTCCAGGAGTGTCTTGTTTTCGTGCGTAACCCTGATGTGCTTGATGTGTGCGGGGTCTTGCTGCAACACTCCAATCAACCTGAAGCGCATTGTTTTGCGGATTTCGTCGGATGTCCTCGGCGGCGGAGGAGGCAAAGGGATGTACTCGTAAGTGCCGCCAACCACTTCGATCGTAGCAGAGTGCGGTGGGAAGCATCCGAGTTTCCTGGAAATTTGCGTGGAGTTCCCTGCCTGGTCGGTCGCCTTGAGTGTGTACTTGTGAATGCCCGGGGTTAGCTTGATGGCGAGGTTCGAATTCTGCCTGTACGTTGTCTCGCCGTATGCGTTGCCGTCGATTTCCTTGGAAACGATGACGATGTCGTCTGTCGCTTCGGCAAGCGCGAACCTGGCATCGCAGCGGATGGGACTCGTGCTTGCGAAGGTGAGGGCCGGACGCTTCATGTTGACCTGCTTGCAGGTCTTGTTTACGTTCAGGAGGACTGTCGCTTTGTGGTTTCCGCTTGCGCCGCTATATTCAACCGTTACCTTCGTTTCGTTCCAGTTGCCGGCCATGTCGCTGATGTTTATCGTGTGTGCGAATTCGCCGTTTGCGCTCAGGGGCACGAGGTTCCTGGACTTGTATTTGCCCATCTTTACGTAGAGGGTTCCCTTGGGGTCAGTCTGGTCAAACGTGCCTTCGATGGTCACGGAACCGGGTTCGCAGACGGTTACCGGCGATGGGGTCTTTACGGAGAATTTCTTTACGCTGGAAGAATCGACTGCAGCGCTATCCGTTTTCGCTGTGTCGGCCTTGACCGTGTCGGCGGGATTCTTGTAGAATGTCGTGAGCGTCCCGCATTCAAAGGAAACTTCCTTCTTGCAAAGGGGCTGCTTGCCTTTCTTTCCCTTTTGCTGTTTGCAGGGGACTTCTAGACTGCCGGTGCAGGTCGCATTGAATTTCTTGGGGCCATTGGCGTCCGCTTTCCAATCCAGCGTGATATCGTACGTATTGTTATTGTTTTTGAAAGTCGCTCCCGATATGGACAGTTGCACTCCCTCAGGGCAGGTGGCCTTGGTGCTTACCTTGTTCACGGTGATGGTGTCTTCGAGCGGCTCGAACTTGCAGGAGATGGATTCGAAGGCCTTGCTTATCCGCTCCTGGAGGTCGGCGTCAAGCTTGCCGAGGGTTTCCTTGAGCTTTTCTTCGGTGATGGTTTCGTTGTCGAGCAGGGTGTCGAGTGCGTTTACCAATTCCTTGTTACCCGAGTTCTTTATGTCGAGAACCAGGCAGCTGCCCTTTTCGCCCCGGAATATTGCCGTTTGGCCTCCGTTGACCTCGCATTCCTGTCCAGTGGTGTTGTGGCGCAAGATTGCGTTGCCTCGCCCGAGCGAAAGGTATGTAGCCTTGTCCTTGATTGTCTTTCCGAAGGTACCGTCCGTACCGCGGATGGCAGCAGTCGCCGTTGCGGTCTTGAACTTGAAACTTCCGCCGGAGTGCTGCTTTTGCGCGTCAAACCTGACTTTACCGGTCTTGATGTCGGTGAGGGCGGTCTGGATGCCGTCTTCGGCCTGGAGCGTGGTGAATTCCACGAGTGAGTTTTCCTGGACCACGATGGAACTACCGTCAGAAAGCGTAATAGCCACGTGGGATTCTATCCCGGTGCGAATCTGGTCCTTTTCCCTGACCCTGTTTCCGACGTTTATTTCGTCCCAGACGCCTATCTTGGTCGATTTTTGGAGTTTGGCGTCGCCTAGTTTGTCAATAACCTTGCCGGAAGTTCCCTTGGCGGCGAAGGCGACCGACGAAACTGCCAGAAGCAGAACCATGGAAGCCTTGATTTTTCCAGAAAAAGACATATTGCCTCACTTGCAAGATGTAAACCTGATACAAATATATCTTAATAATGTTCTTTTGCGTACAATAATTGTATCTTTGGTATAAGAATTTTTGTGTTTTTTAAAGAGGTTGCTCATGAGCATGGAAACTGAAGAACCCACCGTCGAAATGGTCGATACCGAAACGGGCGAACAGGTCATCAAGGAACTGGACAAGGCTGTCCTTACCAAGGGTGCCTGGCAGACCATGATGTTCCTTTGTCAGGAAAAAAACGCTAAAACGGGCGAATTTGGCGAACCGAAGGTGTACCTGCGCCGTTACCAGAAGGCCGGCGGGGCGTTCAAGGCCCGTAGCAAGTTCAATATCAGTGGCAAGGCCCAGGCCGAAGCCATTATCGAGAATTTAAAGAAGTGGTACAACATTTAATGGCAGACCCTGCTAGTAGTAAAAAGAAAAAATACAAGATAGATTTCCTTTGTGAAGGAAACATCGAGTCTTTCCCGTGGAAGGATCGGCTCGAATCCGTTGCCCGTAAGCTCTTGCACGAGGAGGGCACGGAAAACAATGTTAACGTGGTCCTCTGTACAGACGAATTTGTCCGCGAGATGAACAAGAACTATCGCGGTCTGGACAAGGTAACAGACGTGCTTTCTTATGAATGGCACGAAGAGGACTTTCTGGGCGAAATCTACATCGCCCGCGACCAGGTGAAGCGCCAGGCTCCGGAGTACGGTAACACGTTCTATGCCGAACTCAAGCGCGTGCTCGTGCACGGGCTCCTGCATCTTTCGGGCTACGACCACATCAAGGCCGCCGACCGCAAGGTAATGCGCAAGCGCGAATGCGAATTCCTCGGGCTCGACCTGTACAAGGAAGGTGAGTAATGGATAATTCCGAAATACTTGCCATCGTATTCCTTTGCGTGTTCATCCTTACCTCGGCAATGTTCTCTGCGACCAAGTGCGCGTTCAGCCTGATTTTCGCGAAGCGTGACCCCAAGGAACGCAACGAGCGCGAAGAAAAGATTGCAGAAATCGTGAAATGGAACGGCTTCAACGAGTGCGTGTCCATAGGGCGCATTTTTGGCAACGTGAGCGCGGGCGTGCTCGGGTTCTTCGTGCTGGGCAATTCCAACATCGCGCTGGTCGAGACGTACCCCTATATCTCGGTGGCGGCGTACCTGATTATCGCCTGCGCCGTGCTGTACGTGCTTACGGTGTTTATCCCGTATTTGCTGGCGAGTCTCAAGCCCGATACGTTGTCTATAGTTCTTGTGCCTCTGTTTAGGCTGGTAAGGCTCCCGTTTGTGCCCGCGGCAAAGTTCTGCCACGTGGTTTTCGTGAAGTTGCTTGACCTCTTCGGGTACGATTCCAAGCTGAGCTTCTTGCCCGAAGAAATGCGCGATGCGGTCCAGGCGGACCTCTCCGACGTGACCGATGGTGAAGACGAAGGCCTCGAGAAAGAAGAACAGCAGATGATCCTCAACATCTTCGACTTCGTGGAAACTCCGGTACGCGAAATCATGACCCCGCGTGTGGACATGTGCGCTATCGACGTGGATACGCCGCTCGAGGATTTGGTGAAGGTGCTGAACAGCGAGCGCCATTCCCGCCTGCCCGTGTACAAGGACACGATGGATAACATCGTGGGTATCCTTTCGAACCGCGACTTCCTGGAGTGGTACACCGAGCATGGGGAAGAACCGTTCGACATCATGAAGATTGTAATGCCGCCGGTGTTCGTGCCCTACCACAAGAAGATAGACGACCTGCTTACCGAACTGCGCAAGACGGGTAACCAGCTGGCCATTGTTATCGACGAATACGGTGGAACGGCGGGCCTCGTGACGCTCGAGGATATCCTGGAAGAAATCGTCGGCGAAATCCGCGACGAGGATGACGTGGACGAAGAAGACGACGTGCAGAAGTTGAAGGATGGCCGCTACATTCTCGACCCGCTCATGAGGCTTTCGGAACTCGAGGACGAATTCGGCGTGGAACTTGTCCCGCCCGAAGGTTCGCATGTCGAGACTCTTTCGGGCCTAATCCAGGCGACTCTTGGCGTGATTCCCTCCCCGGGTGCAGAAGTCAAGCTCAAGGGCTATACCTTCCGCGTGCTCAAGATGGACGGTACCCGCATGGAGAAGGTCATGATGATTCTCCCTCCGGGTGAAGTTTCGCCGACCGGCAAATTCAAGGCCGTCGGGAAGTAATTCCCTGCATTCTGCCAACTAAGTTCTAGAGATACATAGCCTCAATCTGCTGGGAATAGACTTCCTCGGCAACCTTGCGGCGTATCTTTAGCGTGGGTGTAAGCAGCCCGGATTCTACGGTGAGTTCGTCACCGACGAGGGTCCACTTGCGGATTTGTTCCCAGTGGTTCAGCTTCTTGTTGACGCGGGTGATGTGCCTGTTGATGGCCTCGCGCACGCGTTCCGACTGCATTGCGCGTTCTACGCTGAATTCCTCTTTCTGGAATTTCAGGAGCCTGCGGGCGCCTTCGGGGTTGAGCCACACGATCGCGGAGGCGAACTTGCGGTTGTTCGCAATCACGAGCGCCTGCTCGATTACGGGGTGCCGGCTGATTTCGAGCTCGATGGGGCTCGGGCACACGTACTTTCCGGTGCTCGTTTTCAGGAGTTCCTTTATGCGGCCGGTGAAGTTAAGGAAGTCATCGCTGTCGAAGAATCCCTGGTCGCCTGTCTTGAAGAAACCGTCCTCGGTAAAGACTCTCTTGTTGGTTACGGGGTCGTTGTGGTAGCCGACAAACACGCTGTCGCCTTTCACCCAGATTTCGCTGTTGTCTCCAATCTTTACTTCGAGCAGCGAGAGGGGTTTCCCGATGGTGCCCGCCTTCGAGACCTTCGGGCAGTTCGCAGAAACGACCGGGCTACATTCCGTCATCCCGTAGCCTTCGTACACGGGGAGCCCGATGTTCAGGAGGAACCTGAGGATGGACTTGTTGAGTGCGCAGCTTCCGCTCACGATAAGCTTGAACTTTCCACCGAGGGCATCGCGCATCTTGCGGTACACGAGCCTGTCGTAAATGCGCTGCATTAAGGACCTGCCCTTCCCGGGTTCGCTGATTTTTGCGAGCTTGACCGCATTCTGGATAACGAGACGCTTGATTCCCTTCGCCTTGTCGCCAATCATGGTCATGCTTTCGTACAGGCGTTCCAGTATGCGCGGCACCACGATCATCACGGTGGGGTGGACCTCAGTAAGCATCGTGGCCACGTTTTTCGGTGTGTCGCCGAAGTAGATGCGCACTCCGTTCAGCATGTAGAAGTAGACCGCCATGCGTTCGAGAATGTGGGCGACCGGCAAAATCGTGAGGCAGACGTCTTCTTCGCTATTTAGCGGGAAGAGTTCCACCAGGTTCTGGATTTGTGCCAGCATGTTGCGCTGCGAGAGGTCAACACCTTTCGGGGAACCCAGGGAACCGCTCGTGTAGATGATGCTGAAGAGGTCGTCGGGGTGAATGGACTGAATCTGGTCATCGACCCAGCTGAAGTAGCGGTTGCTTTCGGCGAGTTCCTTGCCCTCGTCGATAAGGTTGTTCCAGTAGATGCCGTTTTCGGGCAGTTCCGATGCCGGATTGATGCAGATGATAAGCTTGAACCGGGGTAGGAACTTGTGTAGAGGCTCGTCCAGTTCGGCGATGGTGTTCACGAAGAGAATCTGTGCGCCCGAATCGTCGCACTGGAACGTGAAATTCTCGGAAGAAATGTTCGGGAATAGCGGGGCCACCTGCGCGTGGTTGATTTGCGTCGCGATATCCGCGATGAACCATTCCGGAGAGCTCGGGGCGATAATGCTCACGCTGTCGTGCGGTTTTAGCCCGCGGTTGTTGAGCGCTATGGAAAGGTAGATGGCGCTATCCCTCAAGAAATCGCGCGAGTAGTGGAGCCACTGGCCGTCGGTGCGCTTGTACCACCCGCCAAAGTCGTCGCGGGAACATGTTGCAAAGAACATTGAGACAAGCGATGTGTACTGTAGCGGCTCCATACCCAAAAAATACTATTCTATTTTTGGAACGTACATAAAAAATCGTTATTTTTTACTTTAATTTGTAACGGAAGGGTTGAATATGCTGAAAAAATTGCGGGATTACGAGCAAAGTTTGCAAAAAAGGCTTGAGGAAGGCTCCCCGGTGAGCGATGCCGAACTGCTTTCGGTGCGGACCCGCATCGCCTTTTTCCAGCATGAACGGCTCGCGCACGAGTTCGTGATGATCCTGTTTGCGCTTTTGAGTGTGGGCGGGGTGTTCTTCTTCGTGGCGTTCCCCGAAATCCCGATTTTCTGCCTGGACGTGCTGTTCTTTGCGCTCCTCGTGCCCTACATAAAGCACTATTACGGGCTCGAGAACGGCGTGCAGCGCCTGTACGACCTGTACGCAGAACTCGAAAACCTATAAAAAAAACGCGCCCTTTCAGGCGCGTTCTTCACTTATACTCGTGTATGTGCGAGCGGTCTCTTAGTCTTCCTCGCATCCGCTGGCGGAACACTTGTACGTTTCCCCATCGTCGGTGCAGTAGTACGTGGTGTACGAACCCGAAACAGATACCTTTTCGTAGAAATGGCAGTAGCTGTCGATGGTTGTGCCCATGCGGGGGCTCGTGATGGTGCTGTTGTCTGCGGCGGAACAGGCAGAGAGTGCGGCTATCGCCATGGAGCCGAGTAATGTTGCAATCGCTTTTTTCATGATTTATCCTCCTGCCTAGAAGTAGATGAATGCGCCGAAGTTAGCGATGAAGTCGTTGTTCGTGTCGCTAAACCCGGTGAACGGGTTGGAGTAGAAGTTGTCCTCGATGGAGGCTTCCACGGCGAAACTTGCATACTGGAAACGTGCACCGAGGCTAGCCGTCGCGACTCCGGTACGGGAAGACATCCTGGTGATGCTGCTCTTCACGATATCGAGTTCGTCGTTGTAGTCGGTAATGAACTCTTCCGATTCCATGGAGAACACGGCCCAGGTGTAGTTTGCTCCGCCAAAGACGCGCCAGCAGTTGCCGAGCTTGAGTTCGGCAAAGATGTTCGGTGTGGCGTAAACGCCCATCGTGAAGTAGCTGTCCTTGTTGTGGTTGCTTTCGTCCTTGAACTCGTCGTAGAATATAAAGGGCGCGCGGCTGTTCACGCCGAGCAACACGCGGGCGAATTCGTTACGGAGAATCGTGCCACCGATGTTGAAGGAGGGCTGGATGTAGATGTGTGCGTCCTTGCCCGTGGTTTCGGTCTTGGTGGAAGACGAACCGGACTTTGTTTCGCGGTAGTAGGAATTCTCGTGACGGGTGAAGTTCACGCCCGCATTCCAGAAGATGTTCTTTGCGGAGGGGTCGTTACTGATGGCGACCGTTGCACCGAGATCCCAGTAGTCGTATTCGGTTTCGGTGGTTGACTTGCTGTCGGCGTCCTTCTGTTCGGTATCGGTCGAGGTTTCGTTCTGGTAGGTGAGCCAGAATGCGGAAGCATTGAAGTCAAAGGCTCCGAGGGGGAGGGCTAAACGCAGGCGCAGAATGTCGTTCGCGCCAACGGTGTAGGTGTCCTCGTCTTCTTTCTCGTAGGGGTCCTTCGTCTCGGTGAAGGTAAGTTCCTTGGCGAGCGCGTAGCTAAGAGAAATACCCAGGCCCCTGCTGGCAAGACCGACGGTAGCCATGGCGAGGTTGTTGTAGTTCTCGAAGGAAATGAACTTCGTGTTGCCCGAACCGAATGCCACCGCGCTGAATTCGCTCGTGGGTTCCATGTACACGAGGTTGATGCCTGCCATCTTGTAGGGCTTGTCGAGGTTGTCGCGGATGGTGGGGCTTGCCGCGGGGTTACCCACGTTGTTGTAGGCGATGCCGTGCGGTTTTGCTGGCGCCTTGGCCGTGGTCGCTGTGTCCACTGCAGGTGCAGGCTTTGCTGCGGGGGCAGGAGCGGGAGCCGCCTTTGCGGTAGCTGCGGTTGTCTGGCTTGTCGAAACTTCGGCGGCAGGAGCGGAATTCTGTTCCGGTGCTGCCTGTGCCGTATCGCCTTCTTGGGCCATGGCGCTCGCGATGGCGAATGCCGCAGTCAAGGTAATCAGTTTGATATCCATTGTTTTTCCTTTTGTTATTGTTTTAAACTTCACTGCTGGAGGATTCTGCGAGATCTTCGCTGCTCGAAGAACTTTCTGCATCCTCGCTGCTGGACGATTCAAATGTATCGCTCGAGGAACTGTCTATCTCGAACGAAGAACTGGATTCCTCTTCGCTGGACGAGCTTTCGATAGCGTCGCTGCTGGAGGATTCCGCGAAGTCGCTCGAGGAACTTTCCGTAACATCGCTGCTGGAAGATTCTGCGATATCGCTCGAGGAACTTTCCGCAACTTCGGAGGAACTGGATTCCGGAGCGCTGCTCGAACTACTCACGGAACTTGAAGAGGCGATGCTGCTCGAGCTGCTGACCGAACTCGAGGATGCCGTGCTCGATGAACTTTCTTCCTCGTCGGAACTGGAAGAACTCGAGTAACTGCTGCTCGAAGACTTTGCCGAAGAACTCGAACTTTCTGCGCTGCTCGACGAACTCTTTTTCGAGGAACTGCTCCGGAGGCTCGTGTCCCCCTGCGGGGTCTTGCTGTTGTGCGGCCCCGTGATGGTGGAATCCGTGGAGCATGCGATTACGAAGGCGAAAACCAGGCTAATAACGAGAATGACTGCTTTTTTCATGGCTATCCTCCCGGCTAGAATGTTACGGTCCCGCTGAAGTCCATAAGCATGGAACCTCCGTCGAAACCTCTAAAGGGGTTGCGGTACAGCGCAGACTGGATGCTCGCCTCAAGTATCAGTTTCTTGTACTTGAAAAGCAGGCCCGTGCTCAAACCGAGCGTGTTTGTCTTTGTCGAAATCTGCGTAAGGTAGTTCTTTACCGTGAAGTCCTTGTCCTCGTCTTCGACTACGTATGCCTCCTGGTATTCTTCGCGGTTGAAGGAATTGCTCCAGGTGTAGTAGGAACCGCCCCAAATCATCCAGTTCTCGTTGAAGGCGTATTCTGCAAGGATGTGGGGAGTGAGGTAGAGGTTGCTCTGTATGTAGAAGTCCTTGCGGCGGTTATCATTGTCCTTGACGCGGTCGTAGATGTATGCGTTTACGGAAGTGTTGTTGCCTACGTGGACGCGTGCGTTTGCGGATCGCAGGACGATGTAGCCGAAGTTGTAGAAAAAGGATGCGTAGATGTAGTTCGAGGTTCCTTGGCGCGTCTCCTTGTAGTTGTCGTCGGGGTCGATGGAGCTTTTCAAGGAGGTTTTTACGGTTTCGATATTGCGGGCGGCGGTTCCTCCGGTGCTCCAGGAGAAGTCCTTGGCGGAAGGCTTGTTTGTGAAGGTGACTGACCCGGAAATATAGTGGTCGTGGCTATGGTAATCCTTCTTTATTTTGCCCTCGCTGTCGGTGTACTCGACCTTGGCGAGGGAATCGTTGTACTGGCTGTACCGCAGGGTGGCCAGGAAGTCGGTGGTCTGGAAGGGGAGAGAAAAGCGGAAGGTAAATTCGTTGCCGTGACCGCTGACGGAAGTCCTTTCGTCCTTGTGATAGGCGTCCTTTTCGTCAAAAAATTCCACTTTTTCGTCGAGATCGAGCGAAAAACTGAAACCGAATGACTTAGTGGCGATGCCGAGCATGGCGCGGCTGTTCAGGTAGGCGAAAAACGACGTGTGCTCGCCAGACGCGTAACTGGCAACGGCCTGGTTGTCCGATGGAGCGAGATATACCAGGCTGTTTCCGTACATGAGGTATGGGGTGTAGAGGTTCCTCAATACGGAGGGCGCTTCGCCCGGCGTTCTCGCTGTGGTGTAGTATGCGTTTCCGTGAAGAACGTTGAAATTTGCGGTATCTGACGGAGTTTCCGCAATTGCGGCTGCGACAATCGTTGCTAACGCGAAAAGGTGCAGTTTTAATCTCATAATTTGTCCGAAATGTTTTCTCCAGCAACAAAGATAACTTAACGAAGGGAGTTTGCGGGGATTATAATGAAATTAAAAATGTTATGTTTTACAACAATTTTGTAAATTTTGAGAACAATTCGTTCTTAAAAACCTTGTTTTTGTAAAAATTTAAGAAAAATTGTTGCTTTTTGCTTGAATTGTGATTATATTTAGTGAGAACAATAAAAAGGGATGTGATTATGAAATCTTGTACGACAGTTCTCGCTTGCCTCGGTTTGGTGACCGTGGCGGGTGCCCAGGTGACCCTCGGCGATGCCGGTGGCTGGCTCGAATCTGCCTATGCCCAGTGGGCCTCGGACGGCTCCGACAGTTACAACGTGTATTACTCGGGTAATGGCAAGAGCAATGTTAAGGTCGATGCGGAACTTGTCCGCAAGTACGGCTCTACCTGGCGCGTAGACGTTCCGGGGCTCAAGGCGGGCGACTACACGCTCAAGATTGTGGGCGTGAAGGGCGGCAAGGAAGGCGCTTCTGCCACTACAAAGACGCTTTCGGTAAAGGCGCACGACCGCAGCGGTTTTGCTTTTGCTAACGGGCGCGTTCCCGGTGCGTACAAGGCCGACGGCACGCTCAAGGATGGCGCCGTGGTACTCTACATTACCGAAAGCACCAAGAATACCGTGACGATGGACGTGGCTACAAGTTCAAAGGGTACAAAGACAACTTGCAAGAGCTTCCAGGGCATATTGAACTGCTTCAAGAAGGGCTACGAGACGACTCCGCTCGACCTGCGCTTTGTCGGCAACGTGACGGATTCGGATTCGCTTGTGCAGGGCGACATGGTGATTGACCTCGGCAAGTCCGAAAACTCCTACGTAACGGTGGAGGGCATCGGGCCCGATGCGACAGTGAACGGCTGGGGAATTCGCGTTAAGAACGCGCAGAATGTGGAAATCCGTAATCTCGGAATCATGAACGTGAACAGCGATGAAGGCGACAACGTTGGCCTGCAGCAGAACAACCAGTACGTGTGGGTGCACAACTGCGACTTCTTCTACGGCGATGCGGGCAGCGACAAGGACCAGGTGAAGGGTGATGGCGCGCTTGACTGCAAACTTTCCACGTACATTACGTTCAGCTATAACCATTTCTGGGACAACGGCAAGTCGAACCTGCTCGGGCTTAAGGAAGGTACGAACGATGGCTACTACATCACGTATCACCACAACTGGTACGACCATTCCGACAGCCGCCACCCGCGCGTGCGCTACTACAGCGCCCACGTGTACAACAACTACTACGACGGCAATGCGAAGTATGGCGCGGGCTCTACGCTCGGCTCCTCGGTATTCATGGAAAACAACTACTTCCGTAACTGCAAGTACCCGATGCTCACGTCGATGCAGGGGACTGACGTGTATGCGAGCGGCACCAAGCGCGACCCGACGAACAACGGCACGTTCAGCAAGGAAGCGGGCGGTACCATCAAGGCTTACGGCAACCATTTTGAAGGTTCCTACACGTTCATTCCGTATGGCGCGACCTCGTACAAGGTAAAGGGTGTGGAAACGACGGCGGCAAGCCAGGGAATCAATACCTCCGAGGATTTCGATGCGTACGTTGTGGATAGCCGCGACACGAAGGTTCCCTCTACGGTCAAGTCGTACGATGGTGGAAATACCTACAACAACTTCGATACCGACAATTCCGTGATGTACAGCTACAAGGCGGACGATGCCGCGACGGCTAGGGACAACGTTGTCCGGTATGCGGGCCGCGTGCAGGGCGGCGATTTTAAGTGGACTTTCGACAATTCTGTTGATGATGCTTCTTCTGATGTGAACCAGCCGCTCAAGGATGCGCTCGTAGCGTACAAGGGCTGGAACGGGAATGTTGTGCCGGTTTCTTCGTCATCCTCGACTCTCGCTTCTTCGTCATCCTCGGCACCGGTCGAGGATCTGTCCAGCAGCAGTTCTTCTAGCGTCACACCGCAGTCGAGCGATAGCGAGACAAGCGTGCCCAGCAGCAGTTCTTCTAGCGTCACACCGCAGTCAAGCGACAGCGAGACAAGTGTGTCCATTGCAGAATCCTTGCGCGCCCCCGCAATGCGCTACATCGCCGCTGACCGCCGTCTTGAAATCGGCGTTGCAGGCTCGTTTCGTGTGGATGTCGTGCGAATGGACGGAACCAGGGTTCTTGCGAGTTCTGCCCGCGTTGTCGACCTCTCGGGCCTGCGTGCGGGAGTGTATGTTGTCCGCCTGGTGTCGGCGGGCTCTGCGCTCCAGTTAAAAATCCTGAAGTCCGCGCCATAGAATTCCGCACCGAAGGTGCGCATGCTAAGGTCGCTTCGGCGGCCTTTTCCTGTATATCCGGGTAAGGACAGCGATGGCCATGACAAAAATTGCTATATTACCTCGCATGAACATAAGACTTTCCGTGGCCGCTACGGCTCTTGCGCTTGCATTTTCGTTTGGTACTTCCTTCGCTGCCGACCCCCGCATAGAACAGGGGGCGATTTTCGAGGCCAAGGGCGAATACGAAATGGCCCTCGGTGAATACAGGGCTATCCTTGCGGAACAGCCGCAGAATTCCGAGGCGTATTTCCTTGCTGCGGAAGTCTACCTCAAGATGCCCAAGCAGGACTTGGCTCGCGCCCTTGCCAACTACCGCCTGGCGTACAAGTTTACCCCGACGATGAGCAAGGCGTACGAGGGTGCCGCGAGGGTCTACGAACTGATGGGCAAGAAGGCGAAGGCCGAAGAGGAACGCGCGAAGGACCCGAAGAACAAGCCTACGGAAGAGGTTACCGCCCCTGCGGTGGAACTTTCGGAAGCTCCGTCTGCGGAATCCAAGGCCGCTGAACCTGCGAAGCCTGCCGAGACGAAGATTGCCGAACCTGCAAAGCCGGAAAGTGCGCCGGCAGCGGTCGAAACGAAGGCCGCGGAAAAGGCTCCGGAACCCGCGAAGGTTGCCGAACCCGCAAAGCCCGCCGCAGAACCGGCAAAGACTGCAGAACCTGCGAAGGCAGAAACTGTGGTGCCGACAGACCCGTTTGAAAAGGGCAAGATGCTGCTTGCCGAGGGCAAGTACAAGGATGCCGCCCCGCTCTGGCGCGAGGTGCTCGCCAAGAAGCCCGGCGACAAGGGTGCCTATTTTTATGCCGGTGTCACGCGCTACTACATGGGCGAGTACGACAAGGCGGAATTCAACCTGAAGAAGGGCCTTGAATACAAGGAAGAGGGCAACGATGCCAACTACTACCTTGCGTTAATTTATCAGAAAGGCAAGAAGAACGACCTTGAAAAGAAGGCCCTGGCCGCCTACCTGAAGAAGGCCGCTCCGGATGCCAAGTTCCGCAAGCCCGCGGAAGATCGCCTTGCCGAGATGAAGGCTGCCGCCGATTCTGCGAAGGTGGCGAGTGCTGCCCCTGCAACAGAAGCTGCTGCGCCCGCTAAGGAATCTGCTCCTGTTGCCGAGAAGGCTGCTCCGGTGGAAACGGCCCCTGCCGCGCCTGTGGCGAGCGAAGCGAAGGGACCGTCCGATACGCCGACGATTGCGAACGCGAACCTGCTTTTCAAGGCGGGGAGTTACGAGGCCGCGCTCCAGATGTACAAGGCTCTCCTCGAAACGGAAATTTCGCCTGACGAACGTTACTTTGCCACGCTCCAGATGGGCAACATCTACCGCGAACTGCGCGACTTCCATAGCGCTGTGACCCGCTACCGCACTGTGGTGCAGCAGTACCCGGAATCGGACTGGGCGACCGAGGCGGAACGCGCCCTCGAAGATGCCGTGTGGCTCGAGAAGCATGCGTCCGAGCTCCCGCGCCGCACGCGATAAACGTTTATAAAATTTTTCTAGAAAATGCCCCGAAATCGGGGCGTTTTTGCGTTTGTGCGGGTGCTCTCTATTGCGTTTTGGAATGGAAAAACGTAAATTATGACAAAGTATCCTTAGTCGGTCCGCTGCGTGAAGGAATGATTTAATAAAAATGGAAACAAAAACAATGAACAATAAATTGACTCTTGGAAAGATTGCCTTAGGGCTCTTGTTTGCCTCTTTCTATACAGCCTGTGATGAAAGTACTACAGAAAACATCACGCAGGTCAATCAGGTTGGCATGGACGTCGTTTCTGCGGAAAAGGATTTGCCGGAATGTACTGCTGAAAACGAGGGTGCTCAGGCTTTTGTGAAGGGTGAATCTTCTGCGCGCGTATGTGTCGATGAAGACTGGGTCCCGATGACTTCTTCTGTGAAGGATACGGTCGTCCTCTCGGGTGACACGGTGTACCTTGCAGGTGGCAAGGATACGGTTTATGTGAAGGACTCGGATCTTTCGTGCAAGACGGAACCGCTGGCAGACTCTAGTGGACTCAAGATTATCTGTAATGGTGACAGCATCGGTGTGGTGTTGAACGGCGCGAAGGGTGATAAGGGGGACACTGGCGAAAAAGGCGAGAAAGGGGATATTGGCGAGAAGGGCGATGAAAGCAGAGGGTGCTCCATTATTGATCTTACGGATTCCGCGTATACGCTAATTTGTGGGGAAGTTTCCTTAACGGTTCCGCTGAAAGGTGCAGAAAAACCGGATACACTTTCTCAAGACGCGGTGGCTGATTTCTTGGGAAAGGGATTTTTCCTGAAGGGCTCAGAAGTTTTGTTGCTTGAACTTAGTGATGGTAAAACCTTGAAGACGACTGGTGTTGTCCAGATGGCAGAGGTAACTCGTGATAGCGGCTTTTACAAATTCGCGGCAAGAGACTTGGTTTCTCAATATGCAAAAATTCGTTTTAGAGGTTTCTATAGAAATCCTGTGTCAGGACATATTTCGGATGGACAAATTAATTTATCTGGGGTGACGGATATGCGTAAGCGTTCCGAGGTGAATATGAACGTTTTGACGCACTTGGAATATGAACGTACTTATTATCTTGTTACAAGAGAAAGTGAAACCGTTAAGCATGCTAAACGTGCGGCAGTTCGTGAGATTTTAAACCAGTTTCACATCGATACGACCGGCATAGATGATGCTGAAGATATAAATATATTTGGGAAAAGTGAAAGTGGTGCCAAACTACTTGCTCTTACTATTCTACTTCAGGGAGATAGGAACGAGGCTGAGTTCGTGGATCTTTTGACAGAAATATCGATTGATATGGCTGAAGATGGAGTATGGGACGATTCTGAAAAGATAAAGGAAATCGCTGAATGGGCAAGAGGCGTTGACAAATCGGGTCGTCTTGACAAGATTCGGGATAATATTACGAAGGGCGATAACACTGCCATCCCCGACTTTATAAAGTATATACGTAAATTCTGGCAAGATGAAGTGGGCTAATCAGTGAGAGAATATTAATTTCCTTGTTTGGATGAGGTTGGATTAGGATATGAAAAGAAAATTCTTGGTTCTCGCGGGTGCGGTTGCAGCAACGCTAGCTTTTGCAGACCCGCCGGCGAATTTCAGTGGCTGGGAGAAGGTGTTCGAGGACAACTTCGACGGTACTTCTCTTGACAAGAAGAAATGGAACCCCACGTACAACTGGGGCCCAACGCACAACCATCGCGCCTACTGTGCCGAGGAGAACGTGATTGTCTCTGACGGTACGCTCAAGCTGAAGGGCGAAAAGAAGGTGCACCCGGATGCCAACGGGCGCAAGGCAAAGTTCAACAACAAGGAAATCCCGGTCGACTATACGAGCGGCGCGATTGACACGAAGGGTCATTTCGAGGTGAAGTACGGCTACATCGAGGGCCGCTTCAAGGCCCCGTGGCAGAAGGGAACCTGGCCTGCGTTCTGGACCCTGCAGGACGGCTGGCCTCCGGAAATCGACATTCTCGAAATCCCTGCGTCGCGCAAGCAGCACCATTACTACCTGCATTACACCGACCCGAGCTGGTATAGCAGTCACGGCTCTGCATGGGATCACGAGGCGTCCTTCGGCGGACACAAGGACGATGACGTGGACCGTTCCGCGGGTTTCCACAACTACGGCGTGGAATGGGACGAGTCGACCCTCAGTTTTTACTTTGACGACAAGCGGTTTGCAAGCTACACGCGCCCGACAGAAATCAAGCAGCTTGCGGCTCAGTACATCATCGTGAACCTCGCCATCGGTGGCTGGGCGGGCGATGATATCGAGATTACCTCCGACAAGCCGGCGTATTTCGAGGCGGACTGGGTGCGCGTGTGGCAGGCCAAGCCCGCGAAACCCGATACGGTGCGCATCATGTCGATGAATTTCGGTACCTGCATGGTCCGCACATCCGAAGACAAGCTTGCTCTCGGCGATTGCAATGGCGATAATGCGATTGCGACGGTTACGCCGCTATCTTCGACGACGTTCCGCATCAACTTCGGCGACATTTCTCTCGATACCCCGAACGAATCTACGGATGCGGGCATCACGATGGGCCTTTACAAGTGGAATGGAGGCGCTCACCAGAAGGTGGTAATGGAAAAACAGTCCGGGTACGAGGGCTCCGTGGTGCGCATGAAGATGCAGCACAGCAACATGTACCTGCGTGCGACAACAGACGGCGAACGCGTGGTGCAGAGCTGGGCCGACGACTGGGAATGGAACCAGATGTGGCGCCTGGTGGGCAAGGACGATGTTGTTCCCTCGAAGGATACGACGAAGAAGGATACGGCAAAAACCGACACGGGTACGACTACGCTGGGTAATTTCGCAAGCGTGTACGGGACTTCGGTCCATTATGCTGGCAACCATCTGTTTGTAGAACTCGGAAGCACGTTTATTGATGGTGCGACGGTGCGCATTCTTGACCTGCAGGGGCGCGAAGTCATGCGCAAGCAGGCGGTGCGTTCTGCTGCATTCGACGTGCAGGCCTTGCCCGCGGGCGTTTACCACGTTGCTGTGCAAAGCAAGAACCGCACGGAAATCCGACTGTTCAAGAAATAGGAAGCAACTTTCGCGAGCCCGCTGTCGTGCTCGCTCAAACGTTGTCATGCCCGATCAAGTCGGGCATCTTCTGTTTTAAGAGAATGGTTAAACGACCTGTACGAGCAAACCTTTGAGGTACTGACCTTCGGGGAAGGCCGTATTTACGGGATGGTCGGCGGGCTGGCCGAAGCGTTCAATGATTTGAACGCGCCGATGTGCATCGGCGGCGGCATCCGCGATAATCTTCTGGAACAGGTCCATTTCCATGAGCCCGGAGCAACTGAAGGTCGCGAGCATGCCGCCCTCGGCCAACAGCTTCATTGCAAGTAGATTGATGTCCTTGTACCCGCGGGCGCCCTTCTGCAGGTTATCCTTGCTTTCCACGAACTTGGGCGGGTCGAGCACGATGAGGTCGAACGTTTCCGCCTTGTCGCGGCACTTGCGCAGGTACTGGAATACATCCGCTTCTACGTGCGTGGCATGTGCGGTGCTGAGCTTGTTCCGCATGATGCCTTCCTTCGCGAGCTTGAGGGCGTCCTTCGAGACGTCCACCTGGTAAACCTTCTCGCAACCGCCACGGAGGGCGTATAGCCCGAACCCGCCGGTATAGCAGAAGCAGTTCAAAACCTTCTTTCCTTTGGAAAGTTCGCCAATGCGGCGGCGGGCGTCGCGCTGGTCGAGGTAGTAACCCGTCTTGTGGCCGTTCTTCACGTCGATGGGGAAGAGGATGCCGTTCTCGTTGATGATTACGGGCTCGTCGCTCACTTCGCCATAAACGACACCCGTGCGCAGTTGCAGGCCTTCCTTGCGGCGCACCTCGGAATCGCAGCGCTCGTAGATGCCCTTGCAGTGCGTCTTTTCGGCAAGCAACTCGTAAATCGTTTCGCGGTGGACTTCCGCACCGGCTGCAAGGATTTCGACAGAATAGATGTCGGCGTACTTGTCGATGATGCAGCCCGGAATGCCGTCGTTCTCGGCGTTAATCAGGCGGAAAGCGGATTCCTTGTCCTCGATGTCGAAGCCGCGGCTCTTGCGGGCGGCAATCGCACGGTCCAGAATGTCGCTGAAGAATTCGCGGTCGATGTTCGCCTTCTCGCCGAACGTCCAGAAGCGCCCGCGAATCTGGGACTTGGGCGAGTACGCCGCAAGACCCAGAAAATCGCTCCGGTAGCTGTACACCTCGACGGTATCGCCGAGTTCCGGGTCGCCGACAACTTCGTCGACGGCCCCGCTAAAAATCCACGGGTGGTAACGCAATGCGGACTTCTCGCGTCCGGCCTTCAGGGTAATCGCTTTCATGCATACAAATGTAGAAAAATGGCAGTTTGGGCGGGGCGTTTTTTTATATTTGGCGTCAAGATGTTTGAAAGCCTTTTTGACAAGTACCCGTTTTTCCGTGCCGTTCCCGCTGTTCTCTGCATGGCGATAATCTTCAAGATATCTTCGCTCACAAACGAGCAACTGGAAGATTTCCCGCAGGTCTGGGACAAGCTGGCGCATTTCTGCGAATACGCGACTCTTGCCGGTTGCTATGCCATGCTCTGGTCCCGCGCCGAGTGGTCCAAGCGGCAGTGGCTGCGCGTACTTGTTGTGGGCGTACTCGCACTTGCATACGGTTGCACGGATGAATTCCACCAGAGTTTCGTGGATGGTCGCGAAAGCAGCGTGTTCGACCTCGTGGCCGACCTTACCGGTGGCTTGATTGGCGGAATTGTCTATGCGGTTGTTGTCCGCATCCTGAACCGCTTTGATCCGGTCCTACCTCCGCCCGAAGAAAAGTAGCCCGAACAAGGCGACTTTACAAAGTAGCCCGAACAACGTTACTTTATATATTGCTCTAGAATGTACGAGAGAATCATTGCCGGTACGGCAAAGAGCGTTGCCGCCTTTGAGCATTTCTCGTATTCTTCTGCACTGTAGTCCGGAGCGAGCCTTTTCATGATGAATGCTGAAGTATAGCCGCAGAGCAAAAGATAGACAAGCGCTTGCCCGAGTGTCGTAAAGGCCTGGAGAACGCTTGCCGAGTTCCCGTGCAGGGGAAGTTTTGCGATGAGCTTCTTGAGGTCGAGTATGTTCATGAGGATGGTGAATGCTGCCATCGAGGATACGTACGCTCCGATGAATTTCAGCATGGAACTTTTTTTCAGGATTTCTTTCCGGTGGAAGAAAGCTACGTAGAAAGGCACGAGGAATATGGCGTAGGCGCCCGCTCCGAGAATGGCTGCGCACCACATGAAGTTTCCTGCGGGGTGTTTGGCGACTTTTGCTTCGCCTTCTTCGTCTAGTTCCCTGTGTTCCTCGGGTATCCTGCTGAGGATGATGTTGTCTACGTGCTGCTGCACATCAAGAACTTCGGAGATGTCGACCGTTTCGGGAACTTCGGGCGGAACATGGTGTTCGTTGGGCGCGTCACACCAGAGGCAATTGAACATGTCGTCAGCGTATTCCCTGCCGCATTTTTTGCAGATCATTTAAAGCCTCTTTTCTCCTTGCCTGGTGCGCTCGATAAAGTCGTGTTTTGCACGCGTGCATTATTGTGTGACGTACGTTACAAAAATATGAAAACTGCGTCCGTCGGTTTGTAAATAATTCCTGCTCCTGCGTAAAAATACGCTTCTTGGGCCTTTTATCAATATTGGAATATAGGAATAACTTTCTAAATTTGGCGATGAATTTTTAATCGAAATATTATGAAAATACGTTTTTTTACTTTTATTCTTTTAATGGCCGCGGGCTTAGCCTTTGCTCAAAGTGGCCTTATGGGCGGAACCGACGGTATCCACCAGATCAATTCGAAAACGCTGGGCAAGTACAGGTTCTCGCTCGGAACCGGCGGTAACGTGACTATCGACCCGTGGGCGCTTACCCGCGGTGGCGTTTTTTATGATGATGGTGTCGAGCAGCACTTGCAGGATTTCAAGATCTCTGCGACGGGTAACTTCTACATCGGGTTTGGCTTGGCCGATAATATCGATGTGGCGGTTGCGCTCCCTATCAACTACGACCGCTCCTATGCGGAAGACTACCTGGAAGCGACCGGCAACATACGTCCGGGTGACATTGACTTGTTCATGAAGGTGTCTGCTCCGTTCCTGGCCGAAGACAACATTCTCGGGCTTGCGATGCAGTTGCACATGATGCTGCCGACGGGCTCGAAGGAAATTGGCCTGCGTCCGCGCCATGCCTGGATGCTTAAGGATAAAGGATATACCAATCCCTATACCGCCGACGAAGTCGTGGTGGGGGCTCACGCCATCATGACTCTTGACTTTACCAAGCGCGACGTTCCCTTGCGGTTTAACTTGGAGGGCGGGTTCATGTACGCGAACCTGGGCTCGAACACTGTTGTCTACTCGACGGGCCTTAACTGGTTCATGACCGACTGGATTATCCCGTTTATCGAATTTTCCGGCGAGTTCCGCGTAGAAGGCGAAAAGTACCCGATAGATTTCTTCGAGGACCCGATGACGCTTACGCCGGGTATCCGCCTGCACACTCCGTTCGGTGTGGATATTGCTGGCGGTTTCGACCTGTCTGTGCGCTCCATGCGTAACTTTGGCCGCAGCAAGTCGACGGAAATGCGCGGGACCGAGGACTACACGATTACTTACAAGGACGAGAAGGGTTACGTGAAGACTTACGGCTACGTGCCTACCGCGACCTATGCGTTCACCGGGTTGCTCACGTGGTACTTTGGCGGGGCGGAGAAGGCACCGGAACGCGAATGCCCGCAGGGGCTGCCGCCGCAGGATACGGTCGCGAAGACGGATACCCTGTTCAAGGTCGATACGCTTGTGCATGTGGATACTCTCGTGAAGGTCGATACGGTCGAGAAGACGGAATCGTTCGTGAAGGTTCTGCCGATGTCCGATACGGATGAAGATGGCGTCTCGGACGACCTGGACAAGTGCCCGGATTCCCCGAAGGGTATTACCGTGGATACTACGGGTTGCCCGCGTGACTTTGACGTGGATGGCGTGCCCGACTACCAGGATATGTGCCCCAACACGCTCCCGAACATCGGCGTGGATTCGACCGGATGCGCGAAGGACGAGGACCGCGACGGCGTTGCCGACGATAACGACAAGTGCCCGGCGACAGGGAAGGGAATCCCCGTGGATACGACCGGCTGCCCGATGGATACCGACAAGGACGGCGTGCCCGATTACCAGGACAAGTGCCCCAACACGCTCCGCGGCGTGAAGATAGACAAGAAGGGCTGCCCTGTGAATAAGCGCGAAGACCTGGAACGCCTCAAGAAGGGAATCAACTTCAAGAGCGGGTCGACCGTGCTCACCAAGCCGAGTTTCAAGACCCTGGACGACATTGTTTCGCTGTTGAACAAGTTCCCCGAGGTGAACCTCGAGATTCAGGGCCACACGGACAACGTGGGCGACGAAGAGTACAACATGAACCTCTCGCAGGGCCGTGCCCAGTCGGCGGTAGATTACCTTATCCGTAAGGGAATTTCTGTGGAACGCCTGCGTGCGAAGGGATTCGGCCCCACGAAGCCCATTGCCGACAACAAGAAAAAGGCCGGCCGTGCGAAGAACCGCCGCGTGGAACTCGTGCCGTTCTACAACGACGAACAGTAGTACTCTGTAAAAGATACAAGTGAAAACCCCCGCGATTAGCGGGGGTTTCCATATTGAGTAGTTATAAGCCGGGTTCTGTACCCCTTGCGGGGCGATGACCATCTCTCTGGGCCAGTCGTTACCGACCGCCTCAAGCGACCTACCCGGATATCCAACAGCCGCGAGCCGCAGCCGGTCCTTGCGGACGGATTCCTGCTTGGTCTTGCACCGGATGAGGTTTACCGTGCCATCCCTGTCACCAGGAATGCGGTGAGCTCTTACCTCGCCGTTTCACCCTTACCTTGCCCGGGCTTGCGCCCGAACCTGGCGGTTTGCTTTCTGTTGCACTGTCTGTCGCGTTTCCGCGCCTGGACGTTATCCAGCATCCTGCCCTGTGGTGCCCGGACTTTCCTCCAGCATTGCTGCCGGCGGCCATCCGCTACCCGCAGGCAAATTTAAAAACAATCGCTCCGGCCGGCAAGTGCGAAGTGGTCTGTATGGAATACGGTTTTGCGCGTTTTTGCGCTTCTTCGCGCTTTTTTCGGCCTGCCTTTTTTGCTTTCTTTCTATATTAGACCTGCCTTTGGGGATTTCACTGTGCATAAACTTGTTTGTTCTCTGTTTCTTGCTTTTTTTGCGGCGGTCGCCTTTGCCGAGTCCGTTTCCTCTGTTGCGGATTCCTCTGCTGTAGATTCCGCTGCGGTCGATTCTTTTGTCGCGGCTTCTCTTGACCCGTCGGTAACAAGTCCGTCTCGCGATTCATCCGCACTTTTTCGCGTCGATAGCATTGTCTACGATATCGGCGATGCCTTTGACGATTCGAAGGTGCATACCAAGTACGATAAACTGGTTTACGACATCCTGAACATTGTGCATATCGAGACCCGCGAGCACACCGTCCGCAAGTTGCTCCTCTTCAATACGGGCGACATGGTGAATCTCGACCTGATGCTCGAATCGGAGCGGTTCCTGCGCGAACAGCGCTTCTTGAGCGATGCCACCATCACGGTGGAACAGGATAGCGGGAAGAATGTGGTGAACGTGCACACGAGCGACAATTGGACGTTGAACGTGCTGACAAGTTTCGGGTTCGGTGGCCGCGAATGGAAGTACAAGAACCTGGTGTGGGGTGTCGGCGTGCAAGAAAGCAACTTCCTCGGGCTCGGACAACTGCTCGGGTTCTATTTCGGGCACAACGAGTTCCGCGACATGTGGCAGGTGGAATACGGTGCACCGCACTTTATATTCCGCTACAACCATTTGGATTTCCTCTACAGTTACAATACCGACGGTTACCTCGCCAGCTGGACAATGTACGTCCCGTTCCTCAGCAGGAGCGTGAACCAGTGGGCCTACACGCTTGCGGGCCTCAAGAACGAGAGTTACTATTACGTTTATGGCAGTGGCGATTTGCCCGCGGGTACGGTTCTTTCGCCGACCGATTTGCCGCTCGATTCGCTCCAGCAGTATAACGGCGACGAGACTGTGGAACTCATGAAGGTGAAGGGATTCATCAGTGACTCGCTCAGTTTTCGCGTGAGTCGCTCCTTCGGGGGCACGCAGCGCAAGTTCTATCTCGGGGCGACATACGACTACCGCAGGCTCACTGCAAGCAAGGGCGAACTGTTGCGCTACAGGTTTACCGACGGCGAAAATTCGTACGCGATTGATTCCGCGTCTGCCTGGAACGAGTGGCTCCCGGAACGCAAGGATTCCCGCCTGGGCGCCTATATCATGTATTCGGATTTGCGCTACGAGAAACTCCGCAACTTCCATAACGTGAAGTGGAACGAGGATGTGGACAAGGGCTGGACCGCGAAGGTGCAACTTTCGAAAAACTACGAACAGATAGGCGCGCACGACAACGATATACGGCTCGACTTCTGGCTGAACCTTTACCTGGGCGCGGGAATGCACTACTTGACGCTGCTTTCGTACAGCAACTTCTACCTGGACCACGGCGAAATGCGCGACATGTACACCCGCGTGAAGGGCGAATATATTTTCCACCCGAACAACAGGTTCTCTACGGCGCTTACCGGGCTTGTCGACTTTTATGACGAGGCGCGTTACGGTTACCAGCTTTCTCTCGGCGGTACGGATGGCTTTGTCGGGTTCCCGACCGGGTTCTACACGGGGCAGGCCCGCGTCTACGGAAGCCTGGAACAGCGCTGGTTCCCGGATTTCGAAATCGCGACACTCGTTCCCGTGTTCGTGGGCTATGCGAGCGTGGGCGAGACCGCGTGGGAAATTGGCGATATCCGACGCAAGGACCTGATTTACGTGCTTGGCTTTGGCGCACGTTTTGTACAGACAAAGTCAATAAGCAAGTTGATAAACAAACTCGATGTGAGCATTCCGCTGAATGGTTCGCGCAAGGGAGACCCGCATTTCTCCATCACGACTGCGTACTCGCTATAGGGATTGTTAAAACAGGATAAGCACCTTTTATATATTTGAGAATATGGAAGAACAGCAAAATACGACCCGTGCCAAGTTGCGCCAGATAAAGAATATGATTCTGCGCGTCGAACTCATCATCGGGTTCTTTGCAATAGTGGCGGGCGTCATCGTTACCGTGATGGTCTGGAGCGAGGGCTATTTTGCGGGGGCGCTCATGATGGTGCTTACCGGCGCACTCAACATTTACCTCGCGTTCAAGGAACTGGTTGCCCCGACCGACCACCTGCTCCATTGGCAGGCGGTGTTCTTCATGATTGTGCGCAGGGCGATGTTCTTCCTGAATATTGCGCTTTTGGCGCTCGTGCTCGGTACGTTTACGAATTTAATCTAGTTGCGGAATTATCGCGCGGTTTAAATCGCGTATAGAATTGCGCGGGCCTAGTGCACGCCGTCTTCGTTCGCGAAATCCCTTTCGCTGTACCACGCCTGTATCTGCTCGCGGGCGGTGTCGTCGAAGGATTCTTTGTCGTGCAATATGTGCTCGGCGGTCTCGAGCGTCTGGCTGATGAGTTCCTGGTCGGCTATCCAGTCGAACCAGCGGAACACCCACGCGCCGCTCTGTTCGTTGCCTTCGAGGTTGCCTGCGCCACGCGTCTGCAGGTCGAGTTCCGCAATCTCGAAGCCGTCCTCGGTCTGCGAGAATTGGGAGAGCCGCTCCATGCTGGTATCGGCGGTGTCGCCCTCGGGCATCATCAGGAAACACCACGCTTCTCGATCGCCGCGGCCAACGCGGCCGCGCAACTGGTGCAGTTGCGCGAGCCCGAACCTGTCGGGCTGATCGATGACCATCAGGTTTGCCGCGGGCACGTTCACGCCCACCTCTATTACGGTCGTTGCCACAAGGATGTGTATCTTTCCGGCGGCGAACTGCGCGATAATCGCATCCCGCTCGTTATCGTCCATCTGGCCGTGTACGCCCGCGACCTTCAGCGTGTCGCCGTTTAAAGCCGGCCCTAAAACGGCGCGGCCCGGCCCTGCGACATACGCCCGGAGTTCCTCGACAATCTCGTCAACGGTTCTTGCGCTGTTATCGCCGGTTGCTGAGCTTGCCGAAGCATCGTCACTCCCGACGCGGCTTGCAATCCAGTAGCACAGGTTTCCGGTGGCGGCTTCCTTGCATATAAACTTCTTCATGTCCTCGCGCTTGCTTGCGTTCACGAGGCGCGTCTTGATGGGCTTGCGGCCCGCGGGCTTTTCCTTGATGCTGATGACCTTCAGGTCGCCGTAGAGCGTCATCGCGAGGCTTCGCGGGATAGGTGTCGCGCTCATCACGAGCATGTCGGGGTAGTCTCCCTTCGCGAGCAGGGCCTCGCGCTGGCCCACGCCAAAGCGGTGCTGTTCGTCGATGACAACGAACCCGAGCCGCGAGAAAATCACGTCCTTGCTGAACAGGGCGTGCGTGCCTATCACGATGTCGGCGAGCCCCATCTGGATTTCCCCGAGTATTACCTTCTTCTCGGCGGCGGGTGTGGCGCCGACTAGCAGGCGTACGTTCAGGCCTGCGGCATCGAAGAACGGCTTGAGACTCTTGTAGTGTTGCCGCGCGAGGATGTCTGTCGGCACCATCAGCGCGCACTGTTCGCGCATCCCGTTACCGGCGGGCATATCAGAACCGGCGACAAGCCTTCCGCCGCCGCAAACGGCCATCATCGCAAGCATCGCGACCACGGTCTTTCCGCAACCGACATCGCCCTGCAAAAGCGCGTGGAACTGCTTCTTGCCGTTAAGGCCTGCTACAATCGTGTCGAGAGCTTCCTCTTGCCCGTGGGTCAGCGCGAACGGCAACTGCGCCTTCGTGGCCATCACCGTCCCGAGGTCAATCTGCCGCTCGTGCCCGCGCAACTTCTGGTTCTCGCGCCGCTTCACCATGCGCAGGCAGAACGGCAGCAGTTCAAGGACCTTCAGTTCGCGCTTCGCCTTGTATATCGCGGGGAATTCCTTGGGCAGGTGGAGCGTGCGCAGGTTCTGCATGACCGGCGCAAAACGGAGGTAGTCCGTGAGCGCCTTCGGGCATAGCCCGGGTAGCGTGAGTCCCGGGAACCCGAAAATGGTCTTGTACAGCTTGCGGAAGAACTTCTGCTCCATGCGGGCTTCGCGGCAAGCCTCGCTGATGGGGTAAACCGGGAGAATCGCTCCGGTAAATTCCTCGTCGTCATCGAACGGCTGCATGTCGGGGTGTGTCATCTGGAGGCCGCGGTATTCACCGACCGCACCCGAGACGCACCAGCGCGTATCGTTCTTTATGCGCCTGGCCCAGTAGCTCGTGCCCTGGAAAAACAGCAGCTGGATTTCGCCCGTGCCGTCGGTGAGCGTCGCCATGAATCGGGAACGTCTCCCGCGCACCACGCCCGCCCGCTTTATTGTGCCGATAAGCACCACCTTGTCGCCGGCGCGGCACTGCCCGATGGGGGTGACCTTCGTGTGGTCGAGGTAGGTGCGCGGAATGTTGTACAGCAGGTCGGCAACAGAGCCGAGCCCCGCCTTGCGGAGCGCTTCTGCGCGTTTGGGCCCGAGCCCCGGTAGTTGCGAAATTTCCATCTGGGTGCGCTTCCGTTGGTTTGCGCTTTCGGGCTATTCGCCCTCGACCTCTTCCGAACCCGGCAGTGCTTCGCCCTTCTCGGCGCGGAGTTTCGCCTTCTCGCGGGCAGTCTTGCCGATAAGGTTCGTGTTCTTCCAGGTAAAGAGCTTCACTTCCTTGCCCTGGTCGTCGTACATCTTGATGCCCTTCGTGTCGATGGCCGCGATGAGTTCGTTCATCTTCTTGGTGAGGTCGGCGACCTTGTCCACGATTTCGGTGGAATTCATGAGCTTGTTCATGGCGGGGGAGTTCTCGATGTCGGTAATCATCTTCTCGGCCTTTTCCGTACCCTCGGCGATGGACTTGATGACGTTCTCGGCTTCGCCTATCTTGGCGTTCAGGGCGTCAGTCGTCGTCTTCACCGTGGTATCGACCTGGTCTGCCATGGTTGCTACCGTGTTGCCCGCCTCGTTTATCTGCTTCACGAGGCCGTTTATGGCGGGGTTCAGCTTGTCGATGGTCTTGTCGGCGTTCTCGAGGATTCCCTCGATGGTGCCCATCACGTTCTCGTAGAGTTCCTGCGCGGACTGGTGGGTGGAATCCCCGTTCGCGATAAGCATTATCACCTCGCGGACGCGGGTAATCTGCGCGTTCACGTCTTCCATGTAGCGGAGCGCCTCGGCAATTCCCGGCTCAAACGTTCCCTGGTGGATAAAGTCCTGCGGGAGCACCTTGCCGTGCTTGTTCGGCACAATCTCGAGCCTGCGCTGGCCCATGATGGCGTAGTTCACGTTGTTGAACTGCGTTCCCTCGCGGATGGTGCGGGGCTCGTCGAACTTGATTTCCACGCGGGCGCGGTCGCCCAGCCATGTTACCTTGCCGATAGTGCCCACGTTGTAGCCGCGGATGACCACCGGGTCTTCGGGCTGTAGCGAGCCCAGTTCGTCAAAATCGACGTATGCCTTGTAGGTCACGTGCTCGTGCGCCTCGAACATGCCATAGGCGATGCCTGCAAAAAGGGCGATAAGCGCGAGGAGCGAAATGTAGCCAATAACCCTGTCGGACTTGTTCATGTGCGGAAAAATAGTTTTTTTCGCATGGATTTCTTTGTTGAATGGCAAAATAACGTAGAAAACGAAAAAAATAGAGAAAATTTGATTTTGTTTCTGAAATTATATATATTTGTATAACGACGGAAATAAAATGAATTTTTTGCAGTTTAAAGAAGCTTTTTTCCCGTTGGTTTGCTTTACGACGAACCAGGTGCTTGCGAAGTATCCTGATTTCAGTCAGATGAACTTGACGCACTGGCTAAAGCAGGGATATATCGTGCGCCTGCGTCGGGGGTGGTTTTCTTTTCCGGAGTTCGGCAAAAATCCTGACTTTGTGAGGCTTGCCGCTAACAAGATTTACAAGCCTTCTTACATTTCGCTCCAGTATGCGCTTGCGTTCTACGGGATGATTCCCGAAACGGTGGTGCAACTGACCTGCGTGGCGTCGCTAAAGACAGCCTCGTTCGAAAATGGCTGGGGGCAGTTCGTTTACCAGAACCTAAAGCCGTCGTTGTTTTTTGGCTATGCGCCGTACCCTATAGAGCATCCGTCGGCAAATGGCCAGTATTTCTTGATGGCGACGCCCGAAAAGGCGCTGCTGGATTTCTTGTACTTGAACCCGTTTTACAAGACACAAGATGATTTCGAGGCGCTCCGCCTGGACGAAGATTTTATGACGGATTCGCTGGACCGCGATAGAATGGATGCCTATTTGAGGAAATTTGCTAATAAGGCGTTGGACAAGCGCGTCGCAAGTTTGTTGAGGTTGTATGATTGATTTGAACTACATCAAGAATTTCTTTCCGCCACAAATTGCGAACAATCCTCTGTTTGCAAAGCAGATGCTCAAGGAGTATCTGTTGCTGATGATTCTTGACTACATTTCTAGTTCGGAATATGTGAGTCGTCTCTCCTTTATTGGCGGAACAAATCTCCGGCTAATCAAGAAGATAGACAGGTTCTCCGAAGACCTGGATTTTGACTGCAAGGATCTTTCCAAGGAAGACTTTATTTTACTTACAGACAACATAATTCGATACCTGCAGGGGAATGGGTTGAATGCAGTCGTCAAGCAAAAGGAAAGTGAACGGATAACCGCATTCCGGCGAAGCATCTATTTCCCGGAACTGCTCTTTACACTGAAGTTGAGCGGCCATAGGGAAGAACGTTTGCTGGTAAAGATTGAAGCCGAAGATCAGGGTGTTGGATACAAGCCTCAGATAGTAAACGTGAGCGGATGCGGGTTCTTTTTCCCGTTGCAGGTTCCTCCTGATGACATTCTTTGCGCAATGAAAATTTCAGCGCTTTTGTCCCGTGGCAAGGGGCGGGATTTTTACGATTGTATGTTCCTTTTGCCTCAAGTTAGCCCGAATATGGATTTCTTGCAAAAGAGAAACGGCATCAAGGATTTGCGTAGTCTAAAAAAAGAACTCCTGAAAGTCGCCGATACCGTTGACCTAAACATGAAAAAGCGGGATTTCGAACATCTGCTGTTCGATGTCCACTCTAGCGAAAAAATCCTGCAGTTCAAGGAATTCGTAGAAAACTGGTTGTAACTCTTGCGATTGACTCCTGTAATTATGAAAAAGATGCAGTTGTTGGTGAAAGTTTTTTGCTGAAAAAAGGAAAAAATGCTTGAATTTTGAAATAAAGAGGTCTCCTTCTTATCTGTATGATCTTGATTGATTATTTTAAACGATGATTAAAATTTCATAATGACGAATGCCTTGACCGCTTTCAGCAGGCTTGTCAAATCAAATTTTTTTATAAAAAAACATTATTGTTTCCATTTAGCTAGAAAAAACATATATTCCTCGTAAAGGAGTGTTTAAGGTATGGTGTTTGCTGGAAAGAAATCTTTTCTGTTTACGGTAGGCCTTCTAGGCCAACTCGCTTTCGCGGTTACCCTCTACGACGAGGTTCCGCAGGATACCTTCGGTATCGAGAAGTTCTACCCCACGAAGGAGGGCTCGGTCGAGTGGAATTCTGCCCACTGGAACAACGGGCATGCCCGCGGCATTGACTGGGACGGCGACCCTGATGATGCGCTGGAATGGACGGACAACCGTAGCGCTGGCGATGCGTCTCCCTTTTTTAAGATAGACGGCAACGGCGTGATGCAGATGATGAGCTCCGGCCCGCGCTTCCATATCAATAGCCAGACGGAATGGGCGGCAAAGAAGCAGTTCTATCGCGATGTGGAATTTACCGCCTACTACCGCAGGGGCGAGGCTTCGGCAAACGGCCCCGACTACGGCGGCATGGTGATGGGCGTACGGAGCGGTGCGCTCGGGCATGCGTCGGGCGGGGGCAACAACTGCGATGCGAGTACGTATTACGCGCGCTTCAGGCACGACGGCAAGTGGGATTTCGAGAAGGAGTGGAAACACCCCGGCAGCTACTACCAGAGCGAGGGCGTGGTGGGCCGGCAGGCCCCGCTGTGGGGTGGCGCCAAGCTCCCGTTCGGCCGCTGGATCGGCATGAAGTTTATAGTGTACAATAGTGCATACCCGGATAATGGTGGTCCCGACGAATCTAGGACATCTGTCCGTCTGGAACTCTACATCGACTCGACCTCGAACGGCGAGCCCGCAAGCGCCAAGTGGGAGAAGGTAGGCGAGGCGCTCGACGGGGGGAAGGACTGGTCGGGGGCCTCGGGCGGGGCTGCGACCATCGATGGCTGCAAGGACTACAACGGGCTCGAGGATGCCTTCGCGCCTATCCTCAAGGGCGGGGGAATTGCCCTGATGCGTACCGACGGCAGCACGAACAACGTGGTCCAAGGCGAATACAAGTATGTAAGTATCCGCGAAATCGACCCGTATGGCTCGTTTGCGGGCGGTACGACCGGCATCCGCCGTTCCCCCTACACGTACAGGGGCGTTTTCCCCTCGAAACCGGCAAAGTTCGACCTCAATGGGCGGTCCGTGCCCCAAAATGCCGCTCCCGGCATGTATCTTTTCCGCAGGAATTGACAAAAAAGCCCCTTTTTCTATATTTGGCACACCGATTTTATAATCGGAACCCTCCCGGAGCCAATGTCGGTACCCGGGCGATAGACCAAAGGGACTCATTATGAGACAATACGAAACGATGGTGATCATCGACGCTATGATCTCTGACGACGCTATCAATGCCGAAGTCGAGACGATTGGCAAGAGCATCACCGACGGCAACGGCGAAATTCTCCGCCGTGACGACTGGGGCAAGCGCAAGCTCGCTTACACCATCAACAAGCGCCAGCACGGTTACTACGTGATCTTCTACTACAAGGCAGAAGCCGCTGTGGTCGCCGCTATGGAAGCCGCTCTCAAGCTTAACGAAAACGTCCTCCGCTGGATGACTCTCGCTGATTATCCGATGAGCGAAATCGTCTACAACAAGGACATGGCTCAGTCTACCGAGGAAATCATCCCGGTTGACGCAGAAGAAGGGGAGGCTGAATAATGGCTTTTGAAGATAAGAAGCAGGCTACCCGTGTCCGCCGCAAGAAGACTTGCTGGTTCACGGAAAACAACGTCAAGTTCATTGACTACAAGGACGAGAAGACTCTCCGTCGCTTCATCTCTGAACGTGGCAAGATCATCCCGCGCCGCATCTCCGGCACCTCTGCCAAGTACCAGCGTATGCTGAACGAGGCTATCAAGCGTGCCCGTCAGATGGCCATTCTCCCGTTCGTTTCGGACAGTCTGCGCTAAGGAGGAACTAGACTATGGAAATTATTCTTAAGGCCAACGTTCCCCACTTGGGCAAGATGCTCGACGTCGTGAAGGTTAAGGATGGTTACGCTCGTAACTACCTCTTCCCGCGCAAGCTCGCTGTCCGTGCAACCAAGGAAGCCAAGCTCCAGATTGAAACCAACCGCGCTGCTCTCGAAGCTCAGTTCCAGAAGGAACTCGCCGCCGCTGGTGACGTCGCTGCCAAGCTTTCTCAGATTTCTGTCAACCTCGAACGCCGCGTTGTCGAAGGCGATCGTCTCTACGGTTCTGTGACCGCTGGTGACATTGCCGACGCCATCACTAAGGCCGGTGTCAAGGTTACCCGTGCTCAGGTCGAACTTGCTGAACCTATCAAGCAGGTCGGCGTGTTCACCGTCACCATCAAGGTGTTCGGCGATGTCGAAGCACAGGTCAAGGTTTGGGTGGTCGCCGCGAAGTAATTCCGGCTACAACTGAACTTTAGAAAGTCGCCCCCTCTGCGGGGGCGATTTTTGCTATTTTAATAACCGTATGCATAAGTTTCATTTAGTGGCATGTTTTGCCGGTCTTCTGGCGGTGCAGTCCTTTGCGCAGCCGCGTGACCTTTTTGCGGAGTTCGAGGCGGAAGCCGAGGCTGCCCAGTCGAGCGAGACGGTTGTTTCGTCCAGTTCGGCGGCTGTCTCCAGCAGTAGCGTCGCACCTGTTTCTAGTGCAGCGCTGTCATCGAGTTCTGTGGCACCCTCCAGTTCGAGCGTGGCGAGCAGTTCTTCTGTAGAGACTTCTTCAAGTTCTGTGGCTCCGGCTGATACTGCCGCCCCTGCCGTCGCGGATACGACTGCTCCGGCCGACACCACTGTTGCAGATTCCGCTGCCGGCGATTCTGCGAAGCCGATGACCCCCGAAGAGGCCTATGCAGCAGAGATGAGGAGACTTTCGGAAGAAAACCGTATCCGCGATTCGCTTGCGGCCCTCAGTTCCAGCAACGTCACACCGCAGTCGAGCGATAGCGAGACAAGTGTGTCCAGTACTGCGGATATCTCGTCCAGTTCTATGAGTCGCCGTGACCTGCTTGGCCCGGTGAAGGTTTCGAAGGTCTATGGCATTGACGATATGAAGGGCCGTTACAAGAGCCCGCGCAAGGCGCTGTTCATGTCGCTCGTGGTGCCGGGTTCCGGCCAGCTCTATGTGGGCGGTTCGACGTTCACGTATGTGCGCGGTGGTGCCTACCTTGCGCTCGAAGCGGCCCTGTGGGGCAGTTGGGCCTATTTCTCGGTGTACAAGTACAACGACCAGGTCAAGAAGTACAAGAAGTTTGCCAGGGAACACTATTCCATTGGCCGTTACGAGGCGGGCATGCGTGAACTTGTGGGCCAGCTTTCTGACGAGACGGAAGAATCCCGCTTCGAGACCCGCTACATGAATAGTCGTGAAAGTTTCTGCGAGGCCATCTACGGCAACGCGTCTTCGGCGGGTTGTTATACGGCGAACAGGCTTTTCTACAACGACAAGAGCCATTACGACCGCTTCTCTGTGGGCAACCCCACGTCGCTCGAGAACGAAATCGAGTCGGTCGGTTCGTTCTATGATGGTTCTGCGGTCTACCAGCAGATTGCGGACAGGGCTTATGTGCTCGGTTGGGACGATGTGGAAGAACCGGCGGTTGCCATGAACCTCGAACTCGAGGACGACGAGCCTTCCGACGGAATTGTGCCGCTCGCGAAATCCTCGAACATGGACGAGTACCGCTCCATGCGCAGCAAGGCGAATGACTACGCCGATTTGCAGGTGTGGTTCTTCGGCGGGCTTATCCTTAACCACATTGTTTCGGCCATCGATGCCGCGTTTACGGCGAACGCTCACAACAAGACGCTCTACTCCGAGGAACTTTCGTGGTATGACCGCCTTCACTTCGATAGCTACGTGAGCATCTTTAACGGGCTCGATGTGGGCGTGCAGGCTAGTTGGGGATTCTAGATGCGCCTTTTGATGGTCATTCTTCTGGTTGCGGTCTCAGCCTTTTCGCAGGTAGTTATTACCGTCGACGAGAACGTAAGCAAGAACCAGGACAAGAGCCTCTGGCTTGCGCTCGGGGCGTCGGCCTTGCTACCCGGTATGGGCGAACTTTACTTGGACGAGCGCTCGCTGGTCAAGCCGTTCGTGTGGACGGATGCCGCCCTCTGGCTTACGGCAATCGGGTCGTATTTTATTGGTGAACGCTACATCACCTCGGCGCACGGCTACGCGGTGCGCCATGCGGGGCTCACTACGGATAGCAAGGATGTATCTCTCCTCAATACGGTGGGCGACTACCGCAGCCGCGGGGGAGTCGCCGGCCAGAATTCCTCTCCCGATATGGACGAGGACTACAACCAGGCGATGATCCGTGCGGGCAAGGCGATTGACGACGAATACAGCGAGAGCATCCAGTGGGACTGGGGCTCGAGCGATAATCCCGAATCGACCGAGCGTATCGAGGAGTACAAGAGCCGCCTGCGCCATTTCCGCGTGAGTCGTATCGTGTTCCAGGTTTCTGTCGGCGCGCTGGTGCTCAATCGCGTGGTCTCGATTCTTGACGTGATGCGCGTCTACCGGGCGACATCGTCCAGGTCCTTTTCGCAGCGGATGGAATTTGCGCCCGAGTTCCTGGAAGACGGCGGCGGAATCCTGATGAACGTGAAGTTCTAGGCTGTGGTTGCGGGGTATCGCGGTGAAGAATATTCTCGTCATGGCGTTGCTCTGTTCCCTTTGCCTAGCTTCTTGCAGCAACAGTGTTTCCTATTCAGAAGATTCTACCGATGTTCCCGTGCTGGAATGGACTTGGGTCCCTTATGATTCGGACGTATTGCAGATTTCCGGGCGCACCAATTACGAAAAAGGCAACTTCCTGATTCTTTCGTGGTCGGCGTCTTCCGTTACGATTGCCTTTCGCGGAACCGCCCTGGAGATGAAGGGCTGGACAAACAATATCGTCTATCTTGATGTCTTTGTGGATGGGGAAGAAGACCCTTCCTCCCTGATAAAGCTTACCTATTCCGAGGAAGATTCGCTGAACGAGCCTGTATCTGTACCTGTAGTTTCGGACCTGCCCTATGGCGAACATGTTGTTACTTTGTATAAAAGGACTGGCAGCAACTTTGGTGACTGGCGCGTGTATGGAATGCGGGTGCTGGGCCGTGCGGAGAAGGATTTGTTGCCCGCTAGGCCGGAGCGCCGGATTGAGTTTGTCGGGAATTCTATTGCCTGCGGTTGCGATGTGCTGATGCCTGTGCCGGGGCAGGAATTTGACCTGTATTTTGAAAGCTCATACTACAGTTATGCGGGGCAGACGGCAAAGATGCTACATGCGGAGGAACATAACATCTGTAGCGGCGGTCACGGGGTCTATCTCAATTACGATGGTTCTACGGCCCTTGCTCTTCCGGTTGTGTATAACAGGACGGCGACGCTGTCGCTCGATGCGGTTGCATGGGACCATAGCAAGTGGCATCCCGATATTGTCGTGGTAAACCTGGGCACGAACGATTTTGCAAGCAGGATGATTGATTCTACCCGATTTGTGAACGCGACCGTAAACTTTATCCGAAAGATACGTTCTTACCATCCGGAGGCAAGGATTGTCTTGCTGGATGGCCCGATGCTTACCGGGGATTACATGGTGAAATGCCGCCAGTACCTGGACACCGCGAAGGCGATTCTCGAAGGCGAGGGTGTTGATGAATTGTACAGGTTCTCGTTTGACCCGCATGGAGAGTCTGCGTATAACGTTTACTACCACCCGACAAGGGAAGAGGCCGCTGCGGATGCCCAAAGCCTGACCGCATGGATACGCTCGGAATTCGGGTGGAATTAGGGGCGAGGTTTTGTTTTTTTCTAGATTTTGCAACCAATTGATACCCTCTATGCATCTAAATAGCGTGAAAAAGTTTACTGTATTCGTTTTTGTAGCCCTTTTCCTTGCCGCCTGCGGTGGCGAAGATTCCGCTGCGAGCGGTGCGAAGGGCGCCGGTGCTCCGGGCAAGGGTGGCCCGAGCGGGAAAGGCGGACCGGGAGGCAGGCCTGCACGCGAGATTGCTGTGGAAGGCTATATTGCCGAAGCCCACGAGGGCGGCAAGACGTTCTCTGCGATGGCGACGCTCGAACCCCTCAACAGTGTGGAACTGACCGCGGCAACATCCGGCAGGCTCATGAACCTTTATGCGAAGGACGGCGCCCAGGTGCAGAAGGGCACGCTCCTTGCAAAGATTGACGATTCCGAACTCAGGGCGCAGCTCAAGCAGGCGGAATCGAACAAGCAGCTCGCCCAGCAGAAGTACGACCGCGCGAAGGGGCTCTACGAGAAGGATGGTGCGACGAAGGTCGACATGGAAGCGGCGGAAGCGTCGCTCAAGTCTGCGGAAGCGTCGGTGGAACTCATCAGGGCGCAGATTGCAAAGACCGAAGTTCGTGCCCCGTTCGCGGGCAAGCTCGGCTTTGTGAACGTTTCGGTGGGCGCGTGGCTCATGACCGGGACCTCGGTCGCAACTCTCAGCGAAGTGAGGAAGTTGAAGGCGAAATTCGCCCTCCCGCAGCGCTATGCATCGGCCCTCAAGCCGGGCGATGCCGTGGAACTCAAGGACGAGGAACGCAATATTTCTGCAAGCGGCAAGGTGAAGGCCCTGGAAGCGGGACTTTCGGAAAGTAGCCGTACCCGCCAGGTGCTGGTGGAAGTCAATAACGCAGGGGGCGAACTCCTTGCGGGTTCTTACGCGAAGGTGAACGTGACTATGCAGGCGGGAGTCGCAAAGAGCATCCCGATTCCGGCCGAGGCGTTCACGCTGGACAAGGATGGCGCCTACGTGTTCGTGGCTACGGGCGGGAAGGCGAAAATCAAGCACGTACAGACCGGGCTCCGCACGCCGATTACGGTCGATGTGACCGGAGGGCTCGACGAGGGCGATACCGTGATTACTTCGGGCCTCATTAGCCTGCGCGAAGGCATTTCTGTGCGCATCCGTGAAATCCGCCACAACGCCGATTACGAAGTGGAGTAAACGCGGATGAGTGTCGCGAACCTTTCCGTACGTCGTCCGGTGCTCATGACGGTGATGGCGCTTGTCATCATCCTGCTCGGTGCGTTTGGCGCAAGCAATCTGGGTGTGCGCGAATACCCGAACGTCGACTATCCCTTGATTCAGGTGCGTACCTCGTACCCGGGCGCGAACGCCGCGGTGGTGGAGGCCGAAGTCACCGAAATCTTGGAAGCATCCGTCAACAGTGCGTCGGGCATCAAGGCGCTTACCTCCACGAGCCGAGACGGCTTTTCTTTCATCAACATCGAGTTTGAAACGGGAATGGACTTGGAGGCGGCCGCGAACGAAATCCGCGACCGCGTGAGCCGCGTGCGCCGCAGACTCCCCGACGATGTGGACGAGCCGACGGTCTACAAGTCTGATAGCGATAACGACCCGATATTGATGGTGAGCCTCGTGAGCGACAAACTCGACCCGATGGAAGTTTCCGAAATCGCGAACAACTTTGTGAAGGAGCGCCTGCAGACCATCAACGGTGTGTCTGAAGTCGCCATCTGGGGCGAAAAGCGCCCGACGGTGCGCCTGTGGATTGATCCGGTGCGCCTGCAGGCACTTGGCGTTTCGGGAGCCGAGATGTCGGCGGCGCTCAAACGCGGCAACCTGGAACTGCCCTCCGGTTCTATCGAGGGTAGCGAGACGACGCTTTCTATCCGCACGCTGGGCCGCATTCTGGACCCGAAAGCGTTCGAGAATATCGCGGTAAAGACGGCTGCCGACGGGACCGTCATCCGCATTTCCGATGTGGCGGATATCCATTACGAACCGAAGGACTCGCGTACCGGGTTCCGCCGTAACGGCAAGAACTCCATCACTCTCGCCCTGATGGCGCAGCCGGGTAGTAACCACGTGGAAATCGCGAACGAGTTCTACAGGCGCGTGGAGGATATCCGCCGCGAGATTCCCGAGGGCGTGCAGGTGCTTTACGGGCGTGATACCTCCATCAACATCCGCGCTTCCATCAAGGAGGTGGTGGAGACCATCTTCATCGCGTTCCTCTTGGTGATTGCGATTATCTTTGCCTTCCTGCGGCAGGCCCGCACGACGCTCATCCCGATGGTGGTGGTGCCGGTGGCCGTTATCGGAAGCTTCTTCGTGCTGTACCTGTGCGGGTTCAGTATCAACGTGCTGACCCTGCTTGCGATGGTCTTGGCGATTGGCCTCGTGGTGGACGATGCCATCGTGATTGTGGAAAACATCTACCACAAGATTGAACGCGGAATGACGCCCAAGCAGGCGGCGGTCGCGGGTACAAACGAAATCTTCTTCGCGGTAATTGCGACCTCGGTCGTTTTGATGGCGGTGTTCGTGCCGGTGCTTGCGCTGGGCGGTACTACGGGCTTACTTTTCCGCGAGTTTGTGGCGGTGATGATCGGTACGGTGTTCCTCTCAACGCTCTGTGCGCTTACGCTCTCGCCGATGCTCTGTTCCAAGTTCCTGAGCCGCCAAAAACAGGGCTGGTTCTTCCGCGTTACCGAGCCGTTCTTTGACTGGCTCAACCGCATTTACGCTGTGCTTCTCGGTGGGTTCCTCAAGTTGCGATTCTTGCTTTTCCCGGTAGTGGCGGGCCTCCTGGCTATTGCGTACCTCTGCTTCAACAACATGAGTAGCGAGATGGCCCCGACGGAAGACTCCAACGCGGTCATGGTGAACCTGAACATGCCCGAAGGCGTGACGCTCACTCGCACCAAGCGCATGGCCGATGCCTTTGCCGAAGAAGTCATCGCGCTCATGGATACCAACGAGTATACCGAAATTCAGGCGGGCGCTTGGAACGCGGGCAACTCCAGAATGCGCATATTCCTGAACGCTGACAAGAAGGCGCGCCGCCCGCAGAGCGAAATCGCCCGCAGCATCCAAGTGCTCGGTAATGAGTACCCCGATTTGCGCGTGATGGTTTTTGAACCGCAGAGCATCAGCACGCAGCGCGGTGGACTTCCGGTGCAGTTCGTGTTGCAGGCCCCGAATATTGAAATCTTGCGCACGCTCGTGCCCAAATTCGAGGAAGAGGCGAGCAAGAGCCCGGTGTTCAGCGTGGTGAATACGAACCTGAGATTCACGAAGCCCGAATTGCATATCGAGATTCTGCGCGACAAGGCGAACGAGGAAGGCGTTTCGGTGAACGACATCGCGCAGGCGGTGCAACTTGCGATAAGCGACCAGAGCTATGGCGAATTTTACAAGGACGGACGCCAGTACGATATCATCGGTGCGGTGGGTTACCAGTACAGGAGCATGCCCGAGAACATCGCGATGCTCACGGTCAAGAATGCGAAGGGCGAACTTGTGAGTCTCGATAACTTCATTACGTTCAGCGAGCAGTCCGCATCGCCGTCGCTCCCGCGATTCAACCGATTCTCTGCGGCCACCATCCAGGCGGGCCTTGTTCCCGGGAAGACGATTGGCGACGGCGTGGAGGAGATGCGCCGGATTGCGAAGCACCTCCTGAAGGATTACCCGAGCGTGAGTACCGCATTGAGCGGGTCGTCGAAGGAGTTCGAGGAAAGTTCCAGCGGGCTCTACATCGTGTTCCTGCTGGCGCTTGCGCTTGTGTTCCTCGTACTTGCGGGGCAATTCGAAAGTTTCCGCGCTCCCTTCGTGATTTTCTTTACGGTGCCTCTCGCACTTGCGGGCGCGCTCGCCTGCCTGTTCTTTACCGGCCAGACGCTCAATATCTTTAGCGAGATTGCGCTCATCTTGCTTATCGCGCTCGTGACGAAGAACGGCATATTGATTGTGGAATTTGCAAACCAGATTGCGGCGAATACCGGGTGCTCTAAGCTCGAGGCGGCTAGGCTAGCGGCGGAACGCCGCTTCCGCCCAATCCTCATGACGAGCCTTTCCACAGTGTTGGGCGCGGTGCCGCTCATCATGACCGGCACCCCGAGCCGCATCGCGATGGGCATCGCCATTGCGGGTGGCCTCACGTTTGCCACGTTCCTCTCGCTGTTTATTGTGCCTGCGGCCTATAGCTTCTTTGCGGGCAAGGTCGATGCAACGACCGCTACCGACGCGTCGAAAATGGCATAGTCGCTCACGGTGGCGTAGCCGTTTACTTTACCATCTGGAAAACTTTCTCGCCTTCGCGGCTCATGCCGTACTTGGTGCGGAGTATTTCTTCCTTGTAGAGCGAGTCGTTCTGGAGGCGTTCAATTTCGGACTTGTAGTCATCGATGATGCCCTTGAGCGAATCTACCTTGTACTCGTATTCCGTTATCAGGTGCTCGATCTTTTTTTGCTCGAAGAGGTTGCCCTTGCTGAAGAACAACTGCAGCACAAGAACGCCTATGAAGAACAGGAAGGCGAGTATAAAGATGTAGATTCTCTTGTGCATCAGGTGGCTCCGTTGAAATGGAAATTGAAGTTGTCTTCGGTGTAGGCAAGTCCAGCCATTTCTAGTTCCGTCAATATAGTTAAAAGTTGATTCACGTCAAGGCTAGATTCCGATTGAAGTTCAGAAAATGTTTTGCGGAATCCGTTAACTTTCAAAAAGAACTTTTTGGTGTCGTCGCTCAGGTTGCAGCCTGCAAGCGAGAGTTCCTCGAAACTGATGCCCCCGCTCTTGGGAAGCCCGAGTGCGGTACATAAACTTTCGGGCCGGAATATCGGCTTGGCGATGCCCCTGTCGAGCAAGTCGTTCGCGCCGCTCGCCACTTCGCTGTCGAAATCTCCGGGAACGGCGAACAGTTCCCGCGAATCCTTGCGCGCGAATTCCGCAGTAAGCAGAGCCCCTCCTTTTTTCTTGCTCTGGACGATGACTGTTGCCCTGCTGAGGCCCGCAATAATCCTGTTCCTTGCAGGGAAATTGCTCTTGTATGCGACTACGTCGGGTTCGAACTGGCTTACGAGTGCTCCGCCTGCATCCAAGATGCGCTTGGCGAGGTCCCCGCGGCTTCCCTCGATCCTCGTGCCCAGTCCCTGCGCGAGGACTGCGATTGTCGGGATGCCTGCTTCGAGTGCCGCCTCGTGGCACAGGCTGTCGATGCCCTGCGCGAGTCCCGAGATGACGATGGCATGCGTCCCCTTGAGCGAGAATACGAGCCGCTTGCAGAGTTCGCGAGCGTTGTTGCCTGGCCTGCGGGTGCCGACCATCGCAATCCCCACGGGAGTCTTGCTGGCGTCACTTTCCGGCGATGTCGGGGGAGGGAGCGTTCCCCTTGCGTAGATGAATTCGGGTTTGTGTGTGGATCTGCCGAGCAGGAGCGGAAAATCCCCTGCTTCGATGCGGTAAATATCAGTGCTGTTCATGGTGAATCCAGTGAAAGCGCTATAAGGAACATGCCGCGCGTTTTTTGATAAACGTTTGTGGCAATCGCCCGGGTCCGGAAAGTCCGGTACCTGTATTTAGTTTAGGCCCGCAAACAATATAGTAATAATGTGAGGTGTGTAATGTGTGATGTGGAAATTATAATTAGTCATTTCACATTCCACATTTCACATGTGATTATCTATCTTTGATATTATGAAATATACCTTTGCCGACTTAGTCGATATTTTAAAGCGTCTCCGTGCCGAAGATGGATGCCCGTGGGACCGCGCTCAGGATACGCACACGCTCTTGCCGTACCTGGTAGAAGAAAGCAGCGAGTTTATCGATGCCGCGATGGAAGGCGACAAGGCTCACATGTGCGAGGAACTGGGCGACGTGCTGCTGCAGGTGGTTTTCCATGCGCAGGTCATGAAGGAGAGTGGCGACTTCAATATCGATGATGTTGTTCAGGGAATCTGCGAGAAGATGATCCGCAGGCATCCGCACGTTTTTGGCGATGCGCAGGTGGATACGGCTGACGAGGTGAGCCGACGCTGGGAAAAGATCAAGGCCCAGGAAGCACTGCACCAGAAGGATGCCGACAAGTCCGTTATGGATAAGGTAAGCAAGAGCATGCCGACGCTCGCCCGCACGCAGGATATCATCCGCAGGGTAGCGAAGGTCGGCTTTGACTGGGGCGAATCCGCTCCCGTATTCGACAAGGCTCAGGAGGAATTCGCGGAATTTCGTGCCGAGATGGAGAAGGTCACTCCCGAAAATGCGAATACCGACCGCCTGGAAGATGAGTTCGGCGATATCATGTTCTGCCTCGTGAACGTGGCGCGCCATAGCGGGTTCAATGCCGACGTGGCACTCCGCCGCGCAAATGCGAAGTTCGAGAAACGTTTCCGCGAGGTGGAACGCCTTGCCCGCGAGCAGGGGAAGGCCCTGCCCGAATTTGGTCTGGAAGGCCTGCAGCAGCTGTGGAAGCAGGCTAAGCAGAAAACCTGATGTAACTTATTCCACGTTGGAATGTTCCTTGCGGGAACTGCTTCTTGTGAAAAACTTTGTTCACAAGGGCGTTTTATGGGGTATATTATGGATGTGCTTCCAGTCAGTCCTGGTTCTAGAGAAGGGATGCCGGATCGAATCGCGGGGTAGGACTCATTGGGTGTACGCTTTCTATTCCAAAAAAGCACTCGGTCTTCGGGCCGGGTGTTTTTTTTTGCGCAAAAAACGCTATTTTTAGGGTGTTTCCAAAAAAAATGTATTTATTTTTAAATTCTTATTGACTTTTTTAAAATTTTATTTATATTTAGGTGTATGAATGATGTTTCCAAAAATAGTGCAAAAATAAAAAACGTGTTTATGTATTTCGATTACCGGGAATACATAAGGGACGTATTGGAAACATTGCAGAAAGATGGTCTTTCTTTGCGCGCCATCCAGGAAAGCGCGGGCCTTTCCGGTTCCGCCTTCTTTACTCGCATCCTTGATGGTAGCCGTCCGCTTTCTACCGCAAACGCCAAGACGCTGGTCACCGCCTGGGGCATGGGAGAAGACGAAGCCGAATACTTCATGGATATGGTGAAGTTTGGTAACGAGCGTGACGTGGACCGCCGTGAAGGCCACCTCAAGAAGCTTCTCGCCGTAAGGAGCCGCAACAGGGAATATGCCCTGCAGGATTCCACGCTCAAGTTTTTCTCGAAATGGTATTATCCCGTGTTGCGCGACCTCCTGCCGCTTGTCCCCGCGGGCACTTCTGCCGAGCGCATTGGCCGCATGTTCACGCCCGCGCTCCGCGCCCCGCAAGTGCAGAGCGGCATTGATTATCTGGTCGAAGCGGGGTTTATCGCCATTGGTGAAGACGGCAAGTACGCAGTTACAAGCCCTATCGTTTCGACCCCGCCGCGCGTGCGTTCTACGATTCTCCGCAAGTACCACCTCAAGAATCTCGAAATCAATGCGGAAGTCTACGATAGCTTTACGAGCGACGACCGCAGCATCACCAGTGTCACCTGTAGCCTTTCCAAGGAGGGCTTCGAGAAGGTCCGTGAAGAAATCGCCGCCCTGCGCGAAAAGATTCTCGCCATCGCGCGCGAAGATAAGTCGCCCGACCGCGTGTGCCATGTAGGGTTCCAGCTGGTGCCCCGCGCCAAGGAGGCCAAGTAATGCAGTTTTTTAGCAAGATATCTCCTAACGCAGCGACTGCCCAGTCTTCAATGAGGAAAATCTGGGATGGTTTGGGACTGGCTCGGGCGGCCGCTTGCGTTTTTGCCGCAATGATTGTTGCGGGCTGTTCCGATAGTGCAAGTGTCGCGAACGGTACCGGCAGCAACGCGGGCGAAACGGAACTGGCGTCCATCACGTTCGTCAAATCTGATGGAACTCCGCTTGCCCGTGGTGTCGCCCATACCTGGTACATGACCGAAAGAGATATGGAGCTGGTTTCCGTCGACACGCTTGATGGCGATGGAAAGATGGAAATTGATGTGACCTTAAGCGGCCTCCACCTGGTCGAGGCCTGCTCGGGAGATTCCCTGTCGGCGATGGACTGGATAAACTTCGGCGATTCAACATTACAAACAACCCTCGTCGCAAGTGCCAGTACATCGCTGAAGGGCGTTGTTACGCAAAATGGGAATGGTGCCAAGGGGGCCGCCGTCAAGATTCTTGACAAGACCGCGACCACCGACGACAACGGCAACTTCGAAGTTTCGGGCATTCCCGAAGGTCAGCATTTCGCCTTCGTTGAAGGTACTATCGGAACCCGCGTATTCCAGGTCCACGCTGTGGCGGGTAGCGCCGTAGAAGCGGTCAACTCCATTGACCTGGACGCAGACCCCTTCATTCTGGCAGAAGATTTCGAACAATGGGAAACCCGACGCTCCCTTCTCGGCCGCACATTCGGAGAAGGTTGGTGGTTTGTCCTTACCGATTCCACGCTAGGTGGCGGAAGCCGGCTCCTCAACGAACCCGGTCTAGAAAACCTTTTCGTGAAGGATTCCGACAAGGGTTATGCAATGCACCTGGTGTACGACCTGGACGAAGAAACCGACGGACGTTTCGGTGTCGCAGGTTTTGCCCTGGGCGATGACTTCGAGAACCACAAGAGTTTCGCGTTCTTTGATCTAAGCGATGCCTCTGCAATATCCTTTGACGCCAAGGGATCCGGCGAACTGTTCCTGCAACTTACCCTACGCGACAGCACCGGCGAAAAGAAGTTCGTCAAGTCTGAACCTATAGAACTGACTGACGGCTGGGCGCGCTACACCGTTGCCACCGAAGAGTTGGCCGAGGACTTGACTGCCGTAAATTCCGTAAACTTTGTAGTTGAAAACGACGCAGAATTTTACTTGGATAACATCAAGATAGAAGGTATTTCGCCCGGCAAGTGGCCGGGACTTGGAAAGAATTTCTAGAGTATTTCAAATAAACTAAAAGGAGTGAATTATGAAATTCCACTTGTGCTCGGCATGGATTGCCGTGGCGGTTTTCTCGGCTACGATTGCGACAAACGCACTCGCTACCATTCAGCCCAAGCGCGTTGGCCCTGTAAGCCAGTACGGCGCACTGCAGGCCGCCAAGAACTCGGCGGGCGAGGGTCGCATCTACGGCAGCGTAGACGGTGCCATCGACGGTAAGGAAGTCCAGCTTCGCGGCATGAGCCTTTCGTGGAGCCAGAACTGGCCCTGGGGCGTAAGCTTTTACGGCAACACCTACATCGACACGCTGGTGGGTGGCTGGAACGTGGAACTCGTGCGTAGCGCCATGGGCACCGTCGCGCCGTGGGGCCAGGGTGTGTACATGACCCGCCCGGAATACTACGAAGCAAAAATGGACACGGTCGTGCAGGCTGCCATCGAAAACGACATCTACGTGCTCATCGACTGGCACAGTGAAGGAGGCTACTACAACTGCATCCACAAGGGTGTCAAGCCCCGTTTTGAATTCAACGACAACAAACTATGCTTTACCGCCAAGGATGCTGCAGATTTCTTTGAACGCATGGCCATTCGCTACGGAAAGTACCCCCATGTAATCTTTGAAATCTACAATGAGCCCGTGAGCGAATCCTGGGACGACCTGAAGGCCTACGCCGACACCGTCACTGCGGCTATCCGCAAGCATTCCGACAACCTGATTGTCGTCGGTACGCCGGTCTGGTCTTCTATGGCGGGCGATGCCGTGAACAATCCGGTGAACGACAAGAATGTCGCCTACACCTACCACTTCTACGCCAACATGCACAAGACATCGGAGCACACGGCAAGTTCCAACAAGGCGATGGCGGCGGGCCTGAGCGTGTTCGTCACCGAATGGGGCGGCATTCAGGATATCTTCAACAAGGCCAACGACAAGACTCAGCTTGAAGCGTTCCTGCAGTGGACCAACGAGAAGAAACTTTCCACCGCAATGTGGAATGTGGAACGTCCCTTCCTCGGTAGCGACGCGGTGGCCGACTACACCCGCGCAAACATCTTGCCGCAAAAGACCACCTACGCCAAGCGCCTGGACTGGGAAACCGAAATTACGGACAACCTCCCGAACCTGGTGACCTACGGCGACCTGAGCGAAATCAAGGGCTCCTGGAAAATATTCGCCGACACGGTCGAGGCTGATGGTGACGGAAACTACGGCACATCCAGCGTCAAGGACAATTCCGCAGATGGCGTTGGCAAGATGGACGATATCGTTCTCGACCCCAGCAGCCCCTTCAGCTATTCCCCCTACGCAAAGGCGGACTACGTTCTGGATGGTGCTGCGGACCTTTCCAAGTGCAAGATGCTCCAGTACACCTATAAGGGCTCTAACCACGAACTCACGCTGTACTACGATTGGAACGAATCAACGGAAAGATTTGGCAGTGGCGCCTGGGACTTCCCGTATATCGCGATGCCGCTCACCATGGATTGGGAAACCGTCAATATCGACATGGGTTGGATGGTCAATAACGGATGGCAAAGCGACATTCCCGGAACACCCGTGCTCGACCTCGTAAGGGCAATCCGTTTCAACGTCATCGATACCGCGTTCAGTCCCTCGTTCTGGATCAAGGATGTCAAGTGCGTCGGCAGCGTCGAGGGCTACACGCCGGTAGAGATACCCGCCGGCACGGACGCCATCGGTACACGTCCCGCCGAAACCGCGAAGACGAACTTCGGCGTCACGGTGCAAGGAAAAAATATTTCCGTTACTGGTATTCCGCAGCATAGCCGTTACGCACTTCTGAACATGCTCGGCCAGGCAATTGCCACGGGTTCCGCAAATGGTCAACTGAACCTTACCATTCCGCAGGCAGGGCGCTACATGCTCCGCATTGGCGCGGTGGGCAGGGTCATTTCCATCAAGTAATTCCTCACACAATCATCCCATAACAAAACCAGAAGGGGGGTGCCCATTACGGGCGCCTCCTTTTGCGTAACGAGAAGTGGCCCTTGCATCAGGAAAAACCGACGGTGCAATGTTGAAACTTGCTCAAATGTTTAGTATATTTGGGGCATGACAAAGTCTATCGAAATCCGCGATGCGCACGAGCACAATTTACGCCATGTAAACCTTTCCATTCCCCGCGATTCCATCGTGGTGGTAACCGGCGTTTCCGGTTCGGGCAAGTCGAGTCTTGCCTTCGATACGGTGTTCCAGGAGGGCCAGCGGCGTTTTGTGGAGTCGCTCTCGGCGTACGCGCGCCAGTTCATTGGCCGCATGAAACACCCCGAGGTGGAGAGCGTGCGCGGCATTTCTCCGACGATTTCGATTGACCAGAAGACGGTGAACCGTAACCCGCGTTCGACGGTGGGTACGGTGGTTGAAATTTTGGACCATTACCGCTTGCTTTTTGCCCGCCTCGGCGTGCCGCATTGCCCCGATTGCGGGCGAGTAATCCAGGCGCAGACGGTGGACCAGATTGTCGATAATTTGTATGTGAGTGACGAAGGTAAGCAGATTACGGTGATGGCGCCGATTGTGCAGGAGCGCAAGGGCGAATACCGCAAGGAACTGGCGGAACTCAAGGAAAACGGATTTGTGCGTGCCCGTGTGGATGGCGCGATTTATCGCCTAGAAGATGTTCCTGCGCTTGTGCGTTACGAGAAGCACACGATTGAGGCGGTGATTGACCGATTGACGCTTGAACGCAAGAACATGAGCCGCCTGCGCGAGGCGCTGGAAGGCGCGCTGAAATTGACCGACGGGAAGCTGGTGAGTTTCTTGCTATCGGCGGGCGGTTCTGGCAAGGATGGCGCCGGAGATGCTGGTGCTGGAACTGTGCCGGGGAAGGAAGAATATCGCTTGCAGGGCACGCTCTTGGCTTGCCCCAAGTGCGGCATCTCCATTCCGGAACTGGAACCGCGGTTCTTCAGCTTTAACGACCCGAAGGGCCGCTGCCCCGCCTGTAAGGGTATGGGCGAAAGCTACAAGTTTGACTTGGACTTGATTATCCCGGACAAGACGAAGTCCATCAAGGAAGGCTGCATTGCGACCATCAAGAAGGACGACGGGACGCTGATTTTTAGCGACTTTGGCCGCCGCAACTTGAGGAACATTGCGAACGAGATGCATTTTTCGCTGGACACGCCGTGGAACAAACTCAAGAAGGCGCAACAGGATGCCGTGCTGTACGGCACGCCGAGCGAATCGGAACGCGGCATCATCCCGATTATGCAGGAACTGTGGGACATGTGGCACATTTACCACTTCCGCAAGTACATGCAGATTGGCGTTTGCCCCGAATGCCACGGCACGCGCATCAACCGTACTGCGAATGCGGTCACGTTCCATGGAGTGAATCTGACCGAGATGACGGAATGGTCCGTCGAGAAGTCGGTGGAGTTTTTCAACAAGATTGACTTGTCCGAAAAGGAAAAGCGAATCGGCAAGGAAATTCTGAAAGAAATCCGCGGGCGACTTTCATTCCTCAATGCGGTGGGGCTGGGTTACCTGACGATTAACCGCAAGGCTTCTACTTTGAGTGGCGGCGAGGCTCAACGCATACGCTTGGCAAGCGCCGTGGGCGCCGGCCTGCAGGGCGTGCTTTACGTACTTGACGAGCCGAGCATCGGGCTCCACCCGCGCGATAACGATAAACTGCTCGGGATGTTGGAACATTTGCGTGCGCAGGGTAACTCCCTGATTATCGTGGAACACGACGAAGACACCATGCGCCATGCGGACTGCGTGATTGACGTGGGGCCGGGTGCCGGCGTGGAAGGCGGTCGCGTGATTGCGGCAGGAACTGTCGAGGAACTCGAAAAGAATAAGGCTTCGCTGACGGGTGCGTACCTGAGCGGCCGTAAGGCAATCGAGATTCCCGAAAAGCGCAAGAAGATTGACAAGAATACGCCGAAACTCAAGATTTGCGGTGCCGCTGAAAACAACCTCAAGAATATCGATGTGGAAATTCCGCTGGACGGCGCGCTCACGGTGGTGACGGGCGTGTCGGGCTCCGGCAAGAGTACGCTGATTAATCAGATTCTGCGCCGCGAATTGGCCCGCGTGTTCTACAATTCCGAAGAACCGGTAGGCAAGTTCGACCATCTGGAAGGCCTCGAAAACATCGACAAGGTGATTGAAATCGACCAGACGCCGATTGGCCGCACGCCGCGAAGCAACCCGGCAACGTACACGAAAATTTGGGACGATATCCGCGACCTTTTCGCCAGCATGGAAGAAAGCAAGATTCGCGGTTACAGCAAGAGCCGATTCAGTTTTAACGTGAAGGGCGGACGCTGCGATGCCTGCGAAGGCGCGGGCGTGAAAATCGTGGACATGCACATTTTGCCGAGTGTGCAGGTGACTTGCGAAGTCTGCGGCGGCAAGCGCTTTAACGATGCCACGCGCGAAGTGTATTTCAAGGGCAAGAACGTCTCCGAAATTCTCGACATGAGCATTGCCGATGCGGCGGAATTCTTCAAGGATATTCCGAAGATTGCAGAACCGCTGAATTTGCTTGTGGAAGTGGGCCTCGGTTATCTCACTCTGGGCCAGCCTTCAACGACGCTCAGTGGTGGTGAAGCGCAGAGAATCAAGATTGCGTCGGAATTGCGTCGCCCGGGTACAGGCAAGACGCTTTACCTGCTCGACGAACCGACGACGGGCTTGCATTTCGAAGATATCCGCAAGCTGATGGATTGCCTGAACCGCCTGCGTAGCCTCGGCAACAGCGTCGTGATTATCGAACATAACCTGGATGTGATCAAGTGCGCCGACTGGATTATCGACTTGGGCCCGGATGCGGGTATCCACGGCGGGCGAGTGATTGCGACAGGTACGCCGGAACAGATTGCGAAGAGCAAGAAGTCCGAGACGGGTAAGTACCTCGCGCCGGTGCTTGCGAAAAAGCACAGCGAAAATCGGCATTTTGACCGCACGCTCAAGGGCGGCGAAGACTTGTCGCTCGATATCGAGGTGCATGGCGCCCGCAAGCATAACCTGAAGAACATCGACGTGACGATTCCACGCCACAAGCTCACGGTGGTCACAGGCGTGTCGGGTTCCGGCAAATCGAGCCTTGCTTTCCATACGCTCTTTAGCGAAGGCCAGCGACGCTTTGTGGAAACCTTGAGCACTTACGCCCGCCGCTTCCTCGGGCGCCCCGACCACGGGAGCATCGATTCCATTTCGGGCTTGGCTCCTGCGATTGCGATTGACCAGAAGAGTGCGAGCAAGAGCCCGCGCAGTACGGTGGCGACCCTCACCGAAATCTATGACTACTTCCGCATTTTCTGGGCGAGGGTCGGCACCCCGCATTGCTTGAAATGCGGGAAACCCGTGTCTTCGTATAGCGCGGGCGACCTGATGCAATACGCCTTCGACCGCGACTTGAACAAGAAAGTCACTGTGCTTGCTCCGTTCGAAATCAAGGATGTGCTGAAGCTTTCCAAGATTCTCACGGAAAAGGGTTACCGCAAGGTTTACCTCGGCGATAAGCTGGTGGAACTCCCGCTGCCGAAGATTCCGACCCGCGAAAAGCAGTTGTTCGCTGTCGTCGATACGGTGGTGGTCAAGGAAGAAAACCGAGCCCGCCTGGTAGAAGCCTTTGAACGCGGCTACCGCGACGGCAACGGAATTCTCTACGTGGAAGACGAGAAGGGCGGTCGCTTGGCCTGCTCCGAAAAGCCGGGCTGCCCCGATTGCGGCTGGTACATGGATTCGGCGCTGAACCCGAAGCACTTCAGTTTCAACACGCACTGGGGCGCTTGCGAAACCTGCCTTGGCCTCGGTCATTTTAAGGACGGCGAAGTCTGCCCCGATTGCCACGGCGAACGTTTGAAACCGGAATATCTGGCGGTCCGCATCGGCGACAAGAATATTATGGACGTGAACCACATGAGTATTGCCCAGGCGCTCGAATGGTTCAGCAACGAAAACTTCAAACGCGACAACTTTAAGGGCGACAAGAATGCCGACGGCAAGATGACGGTTGCCGAACCTTTGCTCCGTGAAATTGTGGGGCGCCTCAACTTCTTGAAGGGCGTGGGCTTAGGCTACATTGGCCTTGACCGCGCGGGCGACACGCTCTCCGGCGGTGAATCGCAGCGCATTCGCCTCGCAAGCCAGATTGGTAGCGGCCTCGAAGGTGTGCTGTACGTGCTCGATGAACCTACGGTGGGTCTGCATGAAAGTGATACCGCCATGCTCCTCGATACGCTTTACCGCCTGCGCGATTTGGGTAACACGCTCGTGGTGGTGGAACACGACATGAAGATGATGCAGGCGGCGGACCACATTATTGACATGGGCCCGGCGGCGGGTGAGTTTGGTGGCGAGGTCGTCGCCGAGGGCTCCCCGGAGCAGCTCTCCAAGCCGTATGCCTTGCAGCAGTTCCCGCGTAGCGAGACTGTCAAGTACCTCACGCATACCATTCCGATGGCGAACGAAATTGCGGCAAAGCCCATTACCGATTCCACGGAATTCTATGAATTCGAAAAGTTGAATCACAACAACCTTAAGAATTTGTCTGTAAAATTCCCGAAGGGCGCCATCAGTGTCGTTTGCGGCGTGTCGGGCTCGGGCAAGAGCTCCATGGTCATGGACGAAATCTACCCGCGCCTCAAGAAGAAATTCCAGGCCCGCGGTCGCAAGAAGCAGAGCGGCGAAGTGTTGCTGGTGGACCAGAGCCCGATTTCAGGGACGCCTCGCAGCACGCCCGCCAGTTTTACGGGCGTGTTTGACGAAATCCGTAGGCTTTTCGCCAAACTGCCGCAAGCCAAGTTGAAGGGCTTCGATTATGGCCGCTTCAGCTACAACTTGGCTCGCGGCCGCTGCGAGGCCTGCGAAGGCCGCGGCGCCATCTCGGTAGAAATGCACTTCCTCTCCGACGTGTGGGAAGTCTGCGACGTCTGCGGCGGCAAGCGCTACAATCAGGAGACTCTCACCGTCACCTTTAAGGGCAAGAATATCGCCGAAGTGCTCGACATGCGCGTGGCCGAAGCTTGCGAGTTCTTCAAGGACCAGCCTAAAATTCTTCCGAAACTGGAATGCCTGCGCGATGTGGGCCTCCCGTATGTGAAACTCGGCCAGTCCGTGACGACCCTCAGCGGCGGCGAATCGCAACGCCTCAAGTTGGCGGCGGAACTTGCCCGCAAGCCTGCCCAAGAGATGGTCTACCTGCTCGACGAGCCGACTACAGGGCTCCACCTCAAGGATATTCAAATCCTCTGGAACATGCTCCGCAAACTTTCTGCCCGCGGCGATACGGTCATCGTTATCGAACACCACCCCGATATCATCCGCCTCGCCGACTGGAAGGTGGAACTCGGGCCTGTCGGTGGCGAAAAGGGCGGATATTTGCTCGAAATGGGCGAAAATGCCCGCTAAATGACCATAATCACGTACAACGTCATTATTAAGATATTATCTTTATGTAACGAACTGGCGCCCGGACTTGTCCGGTGCCTATAGGTTTATCAACAGGAGATGTTATGTCTTTTGCCCGTTTGCTACCTCTTTTGCTGTTGGTCCCGGCCCTCTCTTTTGCCGATGCCGACAAGAATTTCAAGGTTGCACCGAATCAGTTCTCGACCGGAAGCGTGGTCGAACCTGTCGCCAACATGGCCGTCGAGGCCAAGGGCGCCGCGATGGTTTCCCAGAAGCCGGTCTTCCCGCTCAAGAGCAATAACCTCTACTGGCGTCACAAGAAAGGCCCCAAGGAATACCAGTGGGTGCAGGGCCAGATGAACTTCACGAATTTCAAGAAACTCCATGCCTTCAGCCTTGGACAGGCGCACCTGAACTCCTTCGAAGTCGCCCAGATGCGCTTCTACGCCTCTCAGAACAAGAAGGCGTTCCAGGACGAAGACGACCTCTACTTCGACAAGTACTTCATTTACTCCCCGCGTGTGCCCAAGCTGTTCTTTATCAAGAACGGAAAGTGGCAAATCCTGAATGAAACGGATCTTCCGGGCGTAGCCGTCATCAAGAGCGACCGCAAGGATGTCTATGCCGCATTTGAAGATGCTCCGACCAAGAAACTGCCCAAGGCGGTTTACCCCCTGCAGCCCGATACTTACGTGTTTATGTTCTCTGCTCCCGGTACGCTTCCGGTGGCCGATATCGGCGTTGTCAAGTCTGGTGAAGTGTTGGTGATGAAACCCCAGCTGGTGGCTATCGATGCAGATGCCAGCAAGGCTCCTGATCTTTCTGTCGGTATTTCTGACGTGAAGAAGACCAAGAATCTCGAAGAAACCGAAATCCTGTTTGACCAGTTTATTGCCGAACTGCAGAAGGTGGTCGACCTTGTCGACACGAACGAGTTTGTGAAGCTGTATCCGAAGATGAAGTCCGCTGAATCCGTGGGGCTCTACTCCGGCGAACCGAATTACGAAACCTACAGGTCCGCATATGAAGGCACTCGCATGAAGGCCAAGTCCGACTGGCTGAATTCTAACATGAAGGGCGTGCCCGAACTCAATACTGCGTTCAAGAAGAAGCTCGATAGCCTGCAGGCACTCCCGCTGCGCGGTTCTATGGCTCCCACGTCGTTCGAGCCGGTGACCGACAAGGTTGTCGAGGGCGAGGATTCTACAGCCGCGAAGATGAAGGCCGTCAGGTTCAAGTTTGGCAAGGACAAGGAACGTTTCGATGTTGCTTGGGAAGGTACCGCCAAGGGCCTGACCGCCGAAGAACTCTACAAGTTGTTCACCGAACACGCAAGCGAGGTGACCGTCTATATTACCATCAAGCAGAACAAGCCTGTCTGGATTCGTAAGGACGGCGTTATTACGGGCCGTCACCACTACCGCTACACCCGCATCGAGTTTGAATACCAGGGTAATAACATGGTTGGCCTGGGTGACTTCTCTCTCCCCGGCTACATCGTGGACGAACCGGAGGTGCAGGAATGGCTGAATCATTACGATGCCGAAGATATCGCTCTCCAGCAGGGTGCTGCCGCCGAGGCTAAGGCCAAGGCCGCTGCCGCTAAGGAATCCGCGAAGAACGACACCGTGTACGCGAAGGATGCCTACATGCCGGAATTCACCAAGATGAGCATTCCGCGCATTATCCGTGACAACACGTTCGGTGCCGTGGCGCTCATTGACTCGGGCATGTTCCGTTACCGCGGTAGCGTTGTTCGCCTGTCTCCGTTCGCCATCATGACGACCGAAATGACGCAGAAACTCTTTGACCAGACGATGCTCCGCCAGCAGGATTCTACCAAGCGCATCAAGGACCGCTCTACGTTCAAGAATCCGTCCAAGCCGGTCCACAACATCACGTGGGACGATGCTCGCGCTGCCTGTAAGCTTTTGGGCGGCGACCTGCCGACCGAAGCGCAGTGGGAATTTGCCGGCCGCGCCGACAACAACGAAGGCGCCCTCTGGACAATCGACGAAACTGCAGACGTGGGCGACTACGCCATCTATCGCGAGAACTCTTACAAGATGGGCAAGAAGAGCCAGGCCTACGGCCCGCAGATGGTTGCTTCCAAGAAGCCGAATGCCTGGGGCATTTACGACATGTCCGGTAACGTTGCAGAATGGACCCGCGACAAGTACTTCATGTTCTCGTTCTGGGTGGAATCCTCTAACCCGACTGGCGCCATGATGGGCTTCTCGAAGGTGTACAAGGGCGGTTCCTGGAAGGACGGCGAATCTGCGCTCAACCTCACGAAGAGCGATGACGAAGACCCGAGATACTGGTCCGATGCAATTGGATTCCGCTGCGTATTCCCGCGCAAGCTGTTCGAGGGCCGTTAATGCCTGAAAAAACATCCGTATCCGCTACGGAAGAACTCAAGAACGATACGCGATTCAAGTTTTTCCGCCGGATTATTTCTGCCCCGTACTTGCTGGCATTGCTCGGGCTCTTGCTGCCCCTGATGAATGTTTCTTGTGCCGAGAAGGTGATTGCCGAGCCTACGTTCTACGAGATTGCGACAGGTGTAGACCTGCGTGAAGCCTTGCAGGAACCGGCCAAGGGATACCTCCTGAAGATGGAGAAGGATAACCCGAAGGCGCTCGACAAGTTCCGCACCTCGATGCCTAATTTCCCGAAGCTGCAGCCGATGCCGATCCTGTTCGGGATTGTTGCCGCCCTCGTGCTAGCGGCGGTGTTCGCGTGGTTTACTCCGCTCGGGTCGCTTACCCTCGGGATACTTGCCATGTGCGCCCTGTGGGCATTGCTCGCGCAGATGGGCGCGATATGCGCGAATATCGGAATGCAGGTGTTGCAGGCCGAACCCGGCCATGGCATCTATGCGGCGTCCGTGCTGATCCTTATCGGGACGGCGATGAACCTCGCTGCGATAATCCGCCCGATTGTGGTAGAGGTGAAGGCGAAACGCGCGGCGAAGAAGGCCGTTGGTCAATAGTCATTGGTCAATGGTCATTGGTCAATGGTCATTGGTTATTTATAGCCGCTCGGTCATCCTGGACACAACGTGTCACGAGCGGTTCTATACAAGCGCTTGAACTAATGGCCAACAACTAATGACTAACAACTAATTACACGTTAAACAGGAAGTACATGATGTCGCCATCCTGTACCAGGTAGTCCTTGCCTTCGGTGCGGACGAGGCCGGCTTCCTTCGCGGCATTCCAGCTGCCGTGCTTCAGGAAGTCTGCGTAGCTCAGCGTTTCTGCGCGGATGAAGCCGCGTTCGAAGTCTGTGTGGATGACGCCTGCGCACTGCGGTGCCTTGTAGCCCGCGTGGAACGTCCAGGCGCGGCATTCCTTTTCGCCTGCGGTAAAGAACGTGCGGAGCCCGAGAATCTCGTAGCCCTTGCGCACCACGGCGTCAAGCCCCGATTCCTTCATGCCGAGTTCCTTCAGGAATTCAGCCTTGTCGGCAGGTTCCATCGCAGAGAGTTCTTCTTCGATCTTCCCGCTAATCACGATGACTTCGTGGCCGTTCTTGGCGGCGTAATCCTTCAGCTGGTCCACATAGGCGTTGCCGGTGAGGATGTCGTCTTCCTTCACGTTCGCACAGTAGAACAGCGGCTTCGCGGTGAGGAGTGCAAGGTCCTTGACGATGAGCTCCATCTCTTCGCTGTCGTGCATCACGGTGCGGGCGGCTTTGCCCTCTTCCATGGTTTTCTTCAGGAGTTCGCAGGCGGCGAGACGTGCCTTTGCTTCGGCGTTGCCGGTGCGGGCGCTCTTCGCTTCGGTGGAAAGTCGTTTCTCGACGGTGTCGAGGTCCTTTAGGATGAGCTCGGTCTCGATGACTTCCACGTCACGCACCGGGTCCACGGAGCCGCTCACGTGCACGATGTTCTCGTCGTCGAAGCAGCGGATGACTTCCATGATGGCTTCGCACTCGCGGATGTGGGTGAGGAACTGGTTACCGAGGCCTTCGCCCTGGGCGGCGCCCTTCACGAGGCCAGCGATGTCCACGAATTCCGTAACGGCGGGGACGATGGACTTCGGGTTGTAGACCTTCACGAGTTCGTCGAGGCGGCTATCCGGCACGCTCACCATGCCCACGTTCGGCTCGATGGTGCAGAACGGGTAGTTCGCGGCCTCGGCTCCGGCGTTGGTGATTGCGTTAAAGATGGTGGACTTGCCTACGTTCGGGAGGCCTACGATACCGCATTTGAAACCCATGATAATCTCCGGTTTGATTCGCACGGAAAAACCGCGCTCTTTGAACGCGGGTAAATTTAGAAAGAAAACCTATACCAGGGCGATTGATTTGTCGCAAATGCGGGTGTAAAATAAGGCTGCTTTGCGGGCGCTATTCCACGATTAGCGACTTGTCGTAAATGTAGTCGACTTCTTCGGGCGTGATTCCGCCGGGGACGAGGTCGAGTTTGGAATGGTTTACCTTCATGGCGGCGGCAAACTGGTCGCGCATTTCACGCGTAACCTTGCATTTGCCGATGAGCTTGTCGAGTATCGCGGCGAAATCGGCGGTGCTTTTGAGGCCCAAAAGTTCCAGAATGCGCTTGACATCTTCGGGAACCTTTTTCTCACAGACTTCCACGTAGGTGGCAAGGAAGTAGCCTACGGCGGGGCCGTGCGACACGCCCTGATGAAGCGTGAGATCGTAGCTCATGCCGTGCGGTACGGCGGTGCTCGTGTGCGCGATGGACATGCCCGCGATAGTCGAGGTGAGCATGAGTTTTTCGTAAAGGTTTTCGCTTACGGGCGCGTCGGAGAGGAGTGCGTCCTTGAATTCGCCCCAGAGCTTGAGGCCGTATTCCGGGCACATGCGGTTGAACGCGTTGGAATAGACGTTCAGGATGCTTTCGACCATGTGGGCGAGCGCGTCGACCGCGGTGTTCACGATTAGCGCTTTCTTGGCCGAGGCGAGGTACTTGCCGTCGACAAGCGCGAGCGCCGGGAAAATCTTGTGCGGGATGCTCTTCTTCAGTTGAATCTTGTGGTTCGTGATGATGGCGACCGGCGTTGCCTCGGAACCCGTTCCGCAGGTAGTCGGTACAGCAACGACAGGTACGTGGCCGAGCGGCTTTTCGGGAGCCTTGTGCAAGTTGTCTGCGTCAACACTCGGGTTCGCAAGGAGCAATGCAACTGCTTTTGCCGCGTCGATGGCGGAACCGCCCCCGATGCCGATGATGTAATCGGCGCCGAATTCGCGGGCCTGCTGTGCGGCGTTCCCCACGGTATCTGTTGACGGATTTTCTTCGACCTGGTCAAAAACCTGGTACGGCACATGGCCCGCGTCTAGAACGGCAATGACATCATCCAATGAACCGTTTTTCTTTGCAGAAGAATGTCCCGTCATGATGAACGCACGCTTCCCCATCGCAAGCAGGTTTTGCGCGTGATTCTTCACGCAGTTCTTTTCAACATAGATATCCGTGGGTACGTAGAAACGCATGGAATTGTCCTGAAGTTATGAGAGTATGCAAAAAAATAGTAAATCGAGGTTGGAATATTTTGCAAACTAGAATCTGCGGACCACAAGGATTTCGAAGGCAGATACGTATTTTTGCTCCAGATATTCGCCAAACGCAATGGCGGAGTGGACCATGCAGGAGTTTAATAAGAGGGTAGCATAAGCTACTATATTCATTGCGCAACCCCAAAAAGGTAAAACAATGGCAAAAGTCAACTACAA